>NZ_JBHYVA010000020.1:0-7558 GCF_042750055.1 Streptomyces sp. NPDC059456 | reverse complement strand
GGCTTCCGGCACTGCCCGCACTGCCGGAAGCCCTGGAAATCGCCATGACCTGGCGGAACGTCTCCGAGTCCGCCCAACGCTGGATCTCCCGCAGCCGCAGCGCCGGGTTCGGGTGGCTCGCCTTGCTGTCCAACTGGCGCAGCAGGAACCGGTCCAGCTTCGTCTCGTTCATCGCCGCATCGAACTCGTCAGCCTGCCCGGCGAACGCCGCATAGCTGATCTGGTCCCTCGGCACCCACTTGGGTATCCCGTGCAGGTGGAAGAGCGCCCGCTGGAGCGCCTCGGGACCGTTCATGAAGACCACCGCGGCCCGGTCGGCCGTGAGCTCGCTCTTGCGGTACCAGTCGAGCAGCGCCATCTTCAGGGGTTCCGAGAAGAGAGCGGCCGCCATGCCGGCCCTACCGCCCATGGAGGACACGCTGCTGAACACCGCCAGCGCCATCTGCCGGTAGAGCACGTGCTCGGCCAGGATGTGGCCGCACTCGTGGGCGAGCACCGCCTGGACCTCCTCCTCGGGGAGGTCCAGGAGCAGCTGGTTGTGGACAACGACACAGGTTCTGGAATGTCCCATCGTCATCGCGTTGGCCGGGCCGGACATCAGGTACAGCTCGGGTTCGTCGATGCCGAAGGCCGCGCAGATCGGCGGCAGCAGCTTGTAGACGTCGGGAACCTGGTGCGGCCCCAACCGGATGGCGTTGGAAAGTAACCAGGCGCGTTCGCGGCGGTCCGCGATCAGGCTGCGGTACTTCTTCACCGCTGTCTGGAGCCCCGGGATCTTCTCCAGTTGCTGGCGGGCGGCAAGGTCGAGCGGGTGGAGTACGTCGTGGATGTCGATGGATGCGGATGTCACGGATCTCCCTCATGGCACAGGTCATGCAGACCGGCACCCCGGGATCCCCCGCGTTCAGGTCCGGCCTGCACGCATCGTCGTACAGGCCGGTACGCGGCCGAACCCACTTTGCAGTGAACTACGCAGGCTTGCCGACCGGGTCGGCCGCCGTCTGATCAACGTGTACGACAAAAAGCGGAGGACTTTCCGGCGGCGAGCGGACGCATGGCCGTCCGCCCTTGCAGTGTTCGGCCACCGGGCCGGCGGCCTCGGCCTGGGGCATGCGCCCCGGAGCCGGTCGGACGCGTTGCGGGTGTGGTCCAGCACACCGTCGGTGCCCGTACCGGGCGTGGCGGGTCCACGTCCGGCTCCCGCTCCAGCTCGGGACCGGACTGGCCGGCCTCTTCCTGCCGATCGACCGCGGACTTTCGACGGGTTTTGCACTCCCCGGCCCGGCAGCTGGACCCACATGGGGGCCGTGGTCTGCGACGCCAGGTTCCATGCCCGTTGCAATTACGAGGCGACCCTCCGCCCGCGGCTCTGGCGGCTGCAGGAAGCCTGCCCCGATGCCGCGGCAATCGTGCCGCCCTGCGCACCGTGCATGACGGATCTGGTTGAGCGGCTGGTGCCGGACGAGTTGTGGGTGCTGTTCCGGCGGGTGGTACCGCCGCCCGAGGTCATACGCCCGCAGGGTGGCGGCCGGCGTCGAGCGGGTGACAGTAAAGCCTTGGCCGCCCCGGGGCGGTGGCAGCACCGTCGGTGGCCACGGTCTACCAGCACGTCGACCTGCTCGCAGCCGGCGGGGTCCTGGAAGTCGCCCTGGAGCGGCGCGTGCGCGGCGCCGTCGAGCGCCGCTACCGGCTACGCCGCGACCACGCGGGGATCACTGCAGACACGGCCAATTCACTCTCGCTCGACGACCATCGCAGCGCATTCGCCGCCGCTCTGGCGGACCTGACTGCCGAATTCACCGCGTATCTCGACCGCGACACTGCCGACCCGGCAGCCGACCTGGTCGGCTACCGGCAGCATGCCGTCTGGCTCAGCCTTGGGGAACTGCACGGGATGATCAACGGGATGCGCGAGGCGATCGCCCCACACCTGGCCAACGGGCCATCACCCGATCGAACGCAGTACTTGATCAGCCCGATCCTCTTCCCCGTCGAAGCGCCGCCGACCGAGACCGGCACCGTTAACACCGCCGCGGGCAGCCAGAGCCCTGGAAGCGGCATCTGAGCCAGGTGAGGTGATCTACGCGATATCCGACTGAGCTGCCTGATCCACAACGACAGCGACTCCGGTCTGGCGTGGCCTCCTGTCGGCGTGCGGGCGACACCCTGTTTGTTCTGGACGAGGGCTGCCATGGTTGTCGAGCGTCGTTCTGGCGCCTTGCGTCGGCGCCATCACGTTTGCCCGGGCGAGCAAGCGCAGAGGTCGAAGAGGAGGCCATACCCGTCCTGATGGACGACGACCGTCTCGCGCCACACGCGGGCGATGTCCAACGGCGCTCCGCAGATAGCGCCCGCCCGGCCCTGGACCTGCGCCCAGGACAGAGTGCTGACGGGCGGCACCGGCACGTGCTTGCAGCGGGTGGCCACCGCGACGGTCAGGCCGCGCTGTTCCCGGCATGGCGCGCATGCGTACAGCGGTTTCGGGGGCCCTGAGTTTGACTCGCCCCACGCGCACCTGCAGCGCGGTCTCCGAGGGCCCCGTCATGCCAGTTGCACCAGCCTCCGACGAGGACGGGGAGGGGGACGGGAAACTCCGTCGCGTTTGCCGTGGCCCGAGTAGGCAGAGCGATGAAGCATCCCCCCGCCCGCGTTCGCGACGCGAAGATGCAGAGACGAGCGAGAGGTGGATCATCCCCGCGGAGGCGGGGAGCAACAGCGCGCCGAGGACGCACATGGGTCATCCCCGCGGGTGGTCAGGGAGCAGACGAGCAGCCCCTCGCGCGAAGCCCTGGTCGGGAAGAGACCACGCGCACCGAGCCGCTCGCGAGTAGGCAACGCGAGCCGTAGCCAGCCTCGCTGTCATCCGGGGTGCGCTGCGCAAGGTCACGGCTCAGGCGGCGCGCGGCGTCAGGGCTGGCACCCAGCAGGGGCACGGCCTGGCTCGACGTGTACGGCTGCATGGGCCGATACCTTTCCCTGTCCGCCCCGGACTTGGAGCGCCCCGCCATCGAGAGCAACACTCTTGCCTCCGGGCTGGGCCCTACGGACCCGGCTGGCCGACACCGTTCCCCCACCGGTTCGGCCCGTCTCGGCCCCGGATCGACCGGAACTCCTCACCGTACGCGGCATCATCGTGACCTACCACGGCGTACCAGCCGTCCGCGAGGTCGACCTCAGCCTGCACGGCGGCGAAATCACCGCGCTCATGGGCCGCAACGGCTCCTGCAAATCCTCCCTCCTGTGGGCCTTCCAGGGCTCCGGGCCCCGCAAGGCCGGCACGGTGGCCGTCAGCACTCCCGGCGACCCGAAGCCGCTCGACCCCCGCACGCTGTCCGCCGCGGACGCCCGGCAGCTGGTCGGCCTGGTCCCGCAGACCCCCACCGACCTCCTCTACCTGGAGAGCGTCAAGCAGGAACTCGACCAAGCCGACACCGAGTCCGGAGTCACCGCCGACGGCATCAGGGCCCGCACCATCCTGGACCGGCTCGCCCCCGGCATCCCCGACTCCACCCACCCCCGCGACCTCTCCGAGGGCCAGAAGATCGCCCTCGTCCTCGCAATCCAGCTGACCGCTGCGCCCCGAGTACTCCTCTTGGACGAGTCCACCCGCGGCCTCCACTACAGGGCCGAGGGCGAGCTGATCCGCATCGTCGACGACCTCGCCGCCGAGGGCCGGGCCGTGGTGATCTCCACCCACGACGTCGAATTCGTCGCCCGCGCCGCCGACTGCGTCGTCATGGCCGAGGGCGACATCGTCGCCGACGGCCCACCACCGAGGTCGTCGTCGCCTCCCCCGTCTTGGCACCCCAGACCGCGAAGATCCTGGCCCCGCTCCACGGTCGCCCAGGCGGCCTCCAACCTCACCGACCACGCTACGGACCCGGCCTCATGACCGCACGCGCCGCAGCCATCCGGAGGGCCGCGCGGGCCGCAATCGTCATCGCCATGGCGGCGTTCCTCAGCATCGTCGCCTTCTTCTGGCCTTTCCTCGTCGCACCCGGGAAGTTCGGCCCGAACTACGCCCCGCCGCTGATTTTCGGCGTCCTGCTCGTCATCGTCCTCTGCGTCGTAGTCTCCGAGATCGCCGAGGGCGTCATCAACTCCAAGGCCCTGGCCATGCTCGGCGTCCTGTCGGCCGTCAACGCCGCCATCCGGCCGCTCGGCGCGGGCACGGCGGGCATCAAGACCGTCTTCTTCATCCTCGTCCTGGCCGGCCGGGTCTACGGTCCGGCCTTCGGCTTCGTCCTCGGCTGCACCTCCCTCTTCGACTCCGCCCTCATCACCGGCGGGGTCGGGCCTTGGATGCCCTGCCAGATGTTCGGCTGCGCCGCCGTCGACGAGAACGAGCGCCAGGCCCTCCTCGGGCTCGCCGAGGACTGCCCGCCCACTGGCGGCGACGCGCCTTCACCGACTGGACCACCTACCTCGAAGCACGTCTGGCCACCCCACCGCCCTGAACCGGCCGTAGTCAAACCTGCGCTGGGTGTCGGCCCGCAGGAACCGTACGGAGTGTCCTCTCACCGGCGAGTCCAGGTGGTAATCGGGTGACCCAGACAGAGGGGCCGTCCACCTGCCAACGGCCGGTCATGGTGCAGAAAAACAGGGCTGTCTGATTGGGCGCGCAGGCCGGATAGCGTGGGCACATGGTCCACCTCAAGCAGCCGCACCTGTCCGGGCTGGGGAGAAACCCCGCCGCCCCAGTCGAAGTCATGGTGCGGTTGGCCGTGCACCCCGCTGGCCGACACGGGCTGGTGACGCGCAGGGGGCAGTTGCCGGATGCGGTGGCTGAAGCCCTGCTGACGCACGGCGGCAGCGATACGGCAGTGCACCTGCACGGGCAGTGGGTCTCCCCGGCGATGCGCGCCAGGATCGCCGAGCACCCCGATCCGGCGATCCGCGACGCCTATCCGGAGTTTGTCCGGACCATGGTGGAGCGCGGGGTGCCGATGAGTATCGAGGACCTGGTCGAGGCATACGACCGAATACCGGCGGAGCTCGCGGCCGCCGCCGATCCCAAGGTGCGTGCAATGGTCGCAGCCATCTGGCGGGGCCGGCCGATCACCGTGCAGCTGGCCCTGCTCACCGACCCGGACCCCGGGGTGCGTGCTGCAGCCACCAGAGCCGAGCACCCTGGCGTCCCTGACGACCACTACGAGCGCTGCCTCGCCGACCCTGCCGTCAAGGCCAACATCGCTCGTCGTATCCCGCTGACGTTCGACCAGTTCACTCAGCTGCTGGCAACCGAGGACACGGAGGTGCTATACGCCGTGGCCGGCAACCCACATCTGACCGCCGACATGGTGACCTACCTGCAGAGCAGCGAGGACCCGCACGTGCGCGTCGCGATGGCCTACAGCCGCCACACCGACCCCGCCACCCGCGACCGGCTGCTCGCGCTGGTGGAGGCCGAAGACGAGTCCGGCAGCGACGACGCGGCCCTCGCACTCCACTGGTCGCCCTACACGCCAATTTGGCTGCGGGACGCGCCACTGGGCGAGCGGCTGACCTACCTGCAGTGCCCGCATGTGGTGTTCCGGCGAGAAGTAGCGGCCAGCAGGGACCTGCCGGATCATGCGTGGCGGCAACTGGACGGCGACCCCGACGTGTCCGTCCGCCGCGCGGCCGCCCACCGACCCGACGCACCGCCACAGGTCCTCCTGCGGCTGCTCCGCGCCCACGGCGACCTCTCCCACGTCCGCCCCATGCTGGTGGACCACCCCAACTTCCCGCGACACGAGCTGCGCGGCTTCGTGGAGGAGCAGGACCCGAGAGTACGCATCCTCGCACTGAAAGACCTTGAACTCCCTCCTGCAGACCTGCGGGAGCTGGCAGCCAGCACCGAGTCGTTCCTGCGTGCCAGCACAGCCCGACACCCCAACATCCCCACAGACCTGCTGGAACTGCTCTTGGCGGACCCTGAACCAAGGGTCGCCGATGATGCTGCGGCCAACCCTCTGCTACCAAGAGCCCATATGGATCACATCCTCGCCAAGGGCGGCCTCTGACAGGCGTAGACACTGGCGGAACATCGCACGCTTCGATTGGCCCTCCCTGCCAGTTGACGAGGCGATGGAGCGCCCTGAAACGCGCCAATCCGTGGCGATACGATGAGCAGCGGCTGCTGGATCGGCGTATCCCCGGGGAGTGCACTTGGGCGATATGACTGTCGGTGCGGGCGGTTCTGAAGAGGTGGAGGACTTCCTGGGGATGCTCGACGACTACAACTCATGGCTCGTCCTGGCACGGCACCCCCACCTGTACGAAACGCTGGAGTGGGAAGACCCTCCGTTGATCGTCAAGCAGGTGCTGGGCCACACGCGGGCTGGACAGACAAGGATCTGCCGGGGCCTGCTGCGCGTTACGGGTGGCTCGGTGCTCACCGACGAGGCCCCAGAGTTCGTTCCGCCGGTCGACGCCCCTGAGCTCTACATGCATCTCCTGGTGACCAGGATAAGACGCCGGCAGCTCAGCATGGCGGCCCTGGTTGCCGATGCCCAGGCCGAGGCCGCCCGGTGTGGCGCACGGCTGCTTCGGACGCACTCCTGGGCCGGCGAGGACGGCCGTCTGGTGTGCGAGTACGCGGAGTTGGGGTTCACGGCGACCCTGGGGTTCGAAGTGCTGCGTTCGGACGGGTCGTTCTGGCCGGGCCAGGTGTTGCAGACCCGGCTGTGACGGTCAGGCCTCCACCCTCAAGTCGGTCGGCATCGCCCAACGCATCCTCAGGGTGTGTTTCCAGGTCGCAAGCGGGGCACTTCTGGCTGGGCCCGCCGCCGCTCCGTCGAGACGCCTGCTCGGGCTACCCAACCATTGGGGCAGACAGGAATACCGAACGGTTCGAATGACGCTCCCCGCCAGCTGAGCAGACGCCATGGTCGGCTGCGCGGCGTGAGGCGTACGCGAACGACCAGGCCTCCCCGGACACGCTGATCGCGGTGTCCGCCGCGTCCAACAGGAGCAAGGCGGACAAGGATCCGGCGGAGTGGCTGCCGTCGGACGGCTCGTACCACTGCACGTACGCCGCGACGTGGGTCGGGACGGAGTTGCGGTGGGACTTGGCTGTCGACGAGAACGAACGACGGGCCCTCCTCGGTCTTGCAGAGGACTGCCCCACCACCGTCGTCTACGAGCCCGCCCCGTAGCCTTTCGATCAAGACCGGGGTGCTCGGGCCCGGCAGGCGCCCTTGGCACAGCCGAGAACGCTCACCGCGGAGCGGCCGCGCTCGCCTACACCCGCCGCCCGTGGGCGGCGGGCGGTCAGGCGTAGCGGCTCCGGCCTCCGTAGCGGGCCAGGAGACTGCGGGTCGCCTCGGCGCTCAGGCCGAGCGCAGCTGCGACCTTGTCGATGTCCTGGGCGTGGGCTTCGTGCGCGGGGTGGTGTGCTGTGCGTTGGGCGATGATTTCTAGCGGGCGGGCGGCTTTGATCGCGGCGGTTGGTGAGTCGTGTGCGAGGCTTTCGATCGCGGCGGTGACTTTCTCCAGGAGGGCTTCGAGTTCGACGGGGAGGGGAACGGTGGTTGTGCCGACCTCGATGGTGTGGCGGTCCCAGGCCGCCGTGCAG
>NZ_JBHYVA010000019.1:22046-30493 GCF_042750055.1 Streptomyces sp. NPDC059456 | reverse complement strand
CGTACGAGATCCGTACGGGGCCCCGCCCAAGATCAGCGCGATGTCACATCCCGGCGATCAGCTTCTCCACCCGGTCGTCCACCGACCGGAACGGGTCCTTGCACAGCACGGTCCGCTGCGCCTGGTCGTTCAGCTTCAGGTGCACCCAGTCGACCGTGAAGTCCCGCCGCTGCTCCTGCGCCCGGCGGATGAAATCGCCGCGCAGCCGCGCCCTCGTCGTCTGCGGGGGCACCGACTTGCCCTCGAAGATCTTCAGGTCGTTGCAGATCCGCGCCGCCTGCCCCTTGCGCTCCAGCAGGTAGTACAGCCCGCGCCGACGGTGGATGTCGTGGTAGGCGAGGTCTATCTGGGCGACCCGCGGATTCGACATGGTCATGCCGTGCTTGGCCCGGTACCGCTCGATCAGCTGGTACTTCATGACCCAGTCGATCTCGGTCCCGATCCGGTCCAGGTCCTCCGCCTCGATCGCGTCGAGCGTGCGGCCCCACAGCTCCAGCACCTGGTCCACCGTGCCGGTACGGATGCCCCGGCGCTCGGCGAAGTCCACGGCCTTGTCGTAGTACTCCCGCTGGATCTCCAGCGCCGAGGCCTCCCGGCCGCTGGCCAGGCGCACCTTGCGCTGACCGGTGATGTCGTGGCTGACCTCGCGGATCGCCCGGATCGGGTTCTCCAGCGTCAGGTCCCGCATCACCGTGCCCGCCTCGATCATGCGCAGCACCAGGTCGGTGGCCCCGACCTTGAGCAGCATGGTCGTCTCGGACATGTTCGAGTCCCCGACGATCACGTGCAGGCGGCGGTAGCGCTCGGCGTCCGCGTGCGGCTCGTCCCGCGTGTTGATGATCGGCCGGGACCGGGTCGTCGCGGAGCTGACGCCCTCCCAGATGTGCTCGGCCCGCTGGCTCACGCAGTAGACCGCACCCCGGGGGGTCTGCAGCACCTTGCCCGCACCACAGATCAGCTGGCGCGTGACGAGGAACGGAATGAGGATGTCCGCCAGGCGGGAGAATTCTCCGTGCCGGGCCACGAGATAGTTCTCGTGGCACCCGTACGAGTTTCCGGCCGAGTCGGTGTTGTTCTTGAAGAGATAGACGTCGCCCGCGATTCCCTCCTCGTGCAGGCGGCGTTCGGCGTCGACGAGCAGGCCTTCGAGAATGCGCTCGCCCGCCTTGTCGTGCGTGACGAGTTCCGTCACGTTGTCGCATTCGGGAGTTGCATATTCCGGATGCGAACCCACGTCGAGGTACAGGCGGGCGCCGTTCCGCAGGAAGACATTGCTGCTGCGGCCCCATGACACAACACGGCGGAAGAGGTAGCGCGCCACTTCGTCAGGGGACAGCCGGCGCTGTCCCCTGAAGGTGCACGTGACGCCGTACTCGTTCTCCAGCCCGAAAATGCGGCGGTCCATGACTGAACATTACGCCTTCTGCACTGTTCTGAAACCGGGTTCGTGAACGCCGTTTCGATCAGTCGCCCGCGAACCGCTCCCCCACGGCCCCCGCCCGGCCCTCCGGCGCACCATCGCACCCGTCCCCTACACGCCCCCGCCGACGGCCTCCACGCCCACCGACACGTCCCCGCCGCCGCCTTCCGCGGCCGGCACGGGCGAGCCCGCCACCGTACGGGTCCGGCCCGGAGCCGCCATCACGCGCTGAGTGAGCGTCAGCACCAGCAACGCCGCCGCACCCGCGACGCACGCCACGCCGAACCCGGTCGCCGCACCGCCCAGTTCCACCGCCGGACCCGCAGCGGCCGTACCGATCGCCGCACCCACGCCGAAGAACGTCACCAGCCACGAGAACGCCTCCGTCACCGTCCCCACCGGAGCGTGCCGGTCCACGACGATGAACGCACACGCCAGCGCGGGCGCCAGGAACACACCCGCCAGCGCCGACAGCGCCGTCATCGCCACCGGCCCCGGAACCAGCACCAGCGGCAGATAGCACACCGCCAGCAGCGCCACGATCACCCGCAGCCGCCGCTCCGGCGCACCCGCCCACTGCCGCGCCCCGTACAGCACACCGCCCACCAGCGCACCCAGACCCAGCGCCGCCATCAGCCAGCCGTACACCGACTGGCCCCCGTGGCCGTCGGCGTACGCCACGCCCGCCACCGTGATCGAACCCAGCGCCATGCCCACGAAGAAGAACGCACCCAGCAGCGCCCGCAGCCCCGGCGAACGCAGCGCGCCCAGCCAGTGCGCCTCGCGCGGCTCCGAACGCCACGTCCGCGAGGGCTCGCAGACCACCACGGACAGCGCCCCCAGCACACCCAGCGCATGGATGACCAGCAGCGCCCCCGCCGGATCCCACAGCGACACGCACAGCGTCACGAGCAGCGGACCGACCGCGTACATGATCTCCTGCGCCACCGCGTCCATCGCGTACGCGGCGTGCACGCGCTCCTCCTTGTCGCCGAGCACCGAAGGCCACAGCGCCCGCAGCCCGCCCTCCAGCGGCGGCGCGAAGAACCCTCCGACGATCACGGCCCCGTACGCGGCAGCCGCCGACCCGGTACCCGCGAACGCGAGCCACGCCATGCCCAGCGCCGAGAACACCGCCGCCGGCAGCTGCACCCGCGGCTGCCCGAAGAGGTCGACGGCACGGCCGAGCAGCGGCTGACCCACCGCGTTCGCCACTCCGTAGACCGCCGCGAGGGCGCCCGCGAGGCTGTAGCTGCCCCCCTCGGCCCGCGTGAACAGCACGATCGCGATCGCCGCGGTGGCGTTCGGCAGCCGGCCGACGAGCGTGCCCGCCAGCAGCCTCGCAGCATGCCGGGTCCTGAGCAGCTCCGCGTATCCCGCGGCCATGTCCGCCCCCTTCTGCCCGGAACCCAGTCCGGGAGTCAACCAAGTAATACGTATAACGTCCGACGTCATACGTACCATGTCCCCAGCACGGGGGTCCAACCGAACCACCACCCCCACCCCGCCGACCTCGTACAACAGGAGCACGGTGTGACGAGACCCACCAGCCGCGACGTGGCCACCGCCGCCGGGGTCTCCCAGGCCACCGTCTCCCTCGTCCTCGGCGACAAATGGCACGGCCGCGTCTCCGCACGCACCGCCGGCCTCGTCCGCGAAGCCGCCACCACCCTCGGCTACCGCCCCAACCTCGCCGCCCGCAGCCTCCGCCTCGGCAGCACCCGCACCGCCCTCCTCGTCGTCCCCGCCCTCACCAACGAATTCTTCGCCCGCGTCTACACCGGCGCCGCCCGCATCGCCGCCGAACACGGCTTCGGAGTCGTCCTCTACCCCTCCCCCGACGGCACCGGCCCCGCCCGCAACCCCTTCCCCTCCGCCCGCGCCGCCCTCGACGGAGTCATCGCCTCCTCCATGGCCGCCCACGCCATCGACGCCATCGGCGACCCCGAACTCCCCCTCGTCATGCTCGACAGCGACCCCACCGCCACACGCGCCGCCGCCCACGTCAACCTCGCCATGGCCGACGGCATGCGCCAGACCACCGCACACCTCCTCGCCCACGGCCACCGCCGCTTCCTCCACCTCGCCGCAGCCGTCGACTCCTGGACCTTCGACATCCGCGCCGAAGCCCTGGCCGCCCTCCTGAAACCCCACGCCGAGCTGCGCACCGTACGGGCCCCCCTCACCGTCACCGACGCCCGCACGGCCATGGAGAGCGCCCTGGCGGCCCCCGGGGACCGGCCCACCGCCATCGTCTGCGACGACGACATCCTCGCCGCCGGCGCCTGCAAGGCCGCCCGCCGCCTCGGCCTGCGCATCCCCGACGACCTCTCCGTCACCGGCTTCGACGACCTCGCCCTCGCCACCGCCGTCGAACCCGAACTCACCACCGTCCACCTCCCCGCCGAACGCGTCGGCGAACAGGGCATGACCGCCCTCCTCGCCGTCCTGGAAGGCACCCCCTGGACCGCCCCCGACATCCCCGTCGAACTGGTCGTCCGCGCCTCCTCGGGCCCGGCCCCCGCCTGAAACGCCGACGGCGCCCCCGGCCCGAAGACCGAGGACGCCGCAGAAAAGCCGCTCGAAGCCCCTACTCCGAATCGTCCTCGGGAGCCTCGTCGTTCGACACGGCATCCGCCTGCACGGCCGCCGTCACATCCGCCTCCAGCAGCCGCGACAGCTGCCGGCCCCGGATCCGCTTGAACTTCCGCTGCTGGGCCCGCGTCCGGTCCAGCACCGCAACCTCCAGCCGCTCGGCCGGAATCGTCTTGTCCGCACCGTTCGCCTGACTGGACAGCGCCTGCACCGCCAGCTTCAGCGCCTCGGACAGGGTCATCCCGTCCCGGTGGCGCTGATCCAGGTACGTACTGATCTGCTCGGCATTGCCACCGACCGCGACCGAACCGTGCTCGTCCACGATCGACCCGTCGTGCGGCAGCCGGTAGATCTGGTCACCCGCGGCCGTGGAACCGACCTCGGCCACGACCAGCTCCACCTCGTACGGCTTCTCACCCGCACTGGAGAAGATCGTGCCCAGCGTCTGCGCGTAGACGTTGGCCAGCCCACGGGCCGTCACATCGTCCCGGTCGTAGGTGTATCCACGCAGATCGGCATAGCGCACACCACCGATCCGCAGGTTCTCGTACTCGTTGTACTTGCCGGCGGCCGCGAAACCGATCCGGTCGTAGATCTCGCTGAACTTGTGCAGCGCGCGGGACGGGTTCTCGCCGACGAACACGATGCCGTCGGCATACTGCAGCACGACAAGGCTGCGACCGCGGGCGATGCCCTTCCGGGCGTATTCCGCCCGGTCGGCCATGGCCTGCTGGGGTGAGACGTAGAACGGAGTCGACACCGGCTGTCCGTCCCTTTCTTCTGGGCTCCTACGGGGCGACGGATGGTCAGAGCAGGGCGGCGCGCGGGCCGTCGGGCTGCTCCAGGCGACGGTTGGTGACCGTCCGGGCGAGCTCCTGCGACTCGTCGTCGCTGAGCCTGCGGAATCCCTCGTCCGTGATGACGGTGACGATCGGATAGATGTGGCGGTACAGGTCCGGCCCACCGGTCGCCGAGTCGTCGTCGGCCGCGTCGTACAGGGCCTGCACGACCAGGGTGGTGGCCTGCTCCTCCGTCAGGTCCGGGCGGTACAGCTTCTTCATGGACCCGCGGGCGAAGATCGAACCGGAACCGGTGGCGGCGAACCCGTGCTCCTCGGAGCGGCCGCCGGTCACGTCGTACGAGAAGATCCGGCCCTTCTCCTTGCCCTCGTCCCACCCGGCGAAGAGCGGCACGACCGCGAGGCCCTGCATCGCCATCCCCAGATTGCTCCGGATCATGGTGGACAGCCGGTTCGCCTTGCCCTCCAGGGACAGCGTCGCGCCCTCCACCTTCTCGAAGTGCTCCAGCTCCAGCTGGAACAGCTTCACCATCTCCACGGCCAGGCCGGCCGTACCGGCGATGCCCACCGCGGAGTACTCGTCGGCCGGGAACACCTTCTCGATGTCCCGCTGCGCGATCATGTTCCCCATGGTCGCCCGCCGGTCACCGGCGAGCACGACACCACCGGGGAAGGTGGTGGCGACGATGGTCGTCCCGTGCGGCGCCTCGACGATCCCCTCGGGCAGCTGCCGGTTCCCGGGCAGCATCTCGGGCGCGTGCGCGCCCAGGAAGTCCATGAAGGACGAGGACCCCGGCGTCAGGAAGGCTGCCGGTAGACGCCCTGTGCCACGATTGTTGGCTTCCACAGGTTTCCTTCCACGTAAGCGGCTGCACGCCTTATGACGTCCGGCCGATCCTTGAACTGCCCCAAGGCCGCGTTACAGCTGAAGCACAGTACGCCTCGGACCTTACCCGTCTGATGATCGTGATCCACATGCTCTGCCGGACCCACTTGGCAGATGACGCAGACACCGCCCTGAGCCATGATCATCTCGTCGCGCTCCGCCTCGGTGATGCCGTACTTGCGCTTGAAGTAGCTCGTCCGGTTCCGCTGCGCCCGGCACTCCTTGCAGTAGCTGGCCCATCCGTCCGAACTCGTACGGTTCAGCTCCCACTCGGAGTGCGGCTTGACTTCCCCGCAATCGGGACACCGCTTGTGGCCGGACGGCACGGGGACCTTGACCCGCACCGTCCGCCCTGCGGCCTCCCGACGCGCCTTGTAGTGCTCAGCCTGGCACTCTCGGCAATACGCCTGGAAGCCATCCCGCATCGAACGGTTGCCCGCAAAGGCCTCATGCGGTTGCACACGCTTGCACCGAGAACAGCGCTTCATGCCTTCCGGCACGTTGCTGGCCAAACCCCCCGCACCTTCAATCCGAAGATTAAATGGCCCCAGCGCCTCTACTGGCCACCCTTTTGCACGAACGACCTCACGAAATCCTCGGCGTTCTCTTCCAAGACGTCATCGATTTCGTCGAGTACCGAGTCGACGTCGTCGGAGAGCTTTTCCTGTCGTTCCTTGAGGTCGGATTGTGCCTCTGCGGCCTGCTCTTCGACCTCCTCGGTCGAGCGAGTCGCCTTCTGCTGTCCGCCGCCGGTGTCCTTGGTCGCCATGTCTACCTCACCCCGCTCGGTTCGCGCGCTCATGTCGAGAGACCCCGGGATCGGGATCTCTCAAGATCAGACCCTACGTCGGACCCTACAAGGAGGGCCCGGCATTCGTCCCCGCACTTTCATAACGTGCGGCTGCTTTCATGATTCCCGGACCGCGGGCTTTTCAGCCCTCAGTTGCCACTCAGGACCCGCACCAGGTCCTCCGCCGTCCGGCAGCGGTCCAGGAGCTCCTTCACGTGTTTGCGGGTACCCCGCAGGGGTTCCAGCGTCGGGACCCGCTGGAGCGAGTCGCGTCCCGGCAGGTCGAAGATCACCGAGTCCCAGGAGGCCGCGGCCACGTCGTCCGCGTACTGCTCCAGGCACCGGCCCCGGAAGTACGCCCGGGTGTCCTCCGGCGGCTTGCCCTGGGCGCGCTCGACCGCCGTCTCGTCCACCAGCCGCTTCATCTTGCCGCGGGCCACCAGCCGGTTGTACAGGCCCTTCTCGGGCCGGACGTCCGCGTACTGGAGGTCCACCAGGTGGAGCCGGGCCGCGTCCCAGCCGAGGCCGTCGCGCCGCCGGTAGCCCTCGAGGATCTCCCGCTTCGCGATCCAGTCGAGCTCTCCCGACAGGCTCATCGGGTCGCTCTCCAGCCGGCCCAGCACGTCCTCCCAGCGGGCCAGCACATCCTTGGTCTGCTCGTCCGCGTCGGTGCCGAAACGCTCGTCCACGTACTTCCTGGCCAGCTCGAAGTACTCCATCTGGAGCTGTACGGCGGTCAGGGTGCGGCCGCTGCGCAGCGTGATCAGGTGGTGCAGGTCGGGGTCGTGGGAGACCTGGTGCAGGGTGCGGACGGGCTGGTCGACGGCCAGGTCGACGTTGATGAACGAGTCCTCGATCATGGAGAGGACGAGGGCGGTGGTGCCGAGCTTGAGGTAGGTGGAGATCTCGGAGAGGTTGGCGTCGCCGATGATCACGTGGAGGCGGCGGTACTTCTCCGCGTCGGAGTGCGGCTCGTCGCGCGTGTTGATGATGGGCCGCTTGAGGGTGGTCTCCAGGCCGACCTCGACTTCGAAGTAGTCCGCGCGCTGGCTGATCTGGAAGCCGTGTTCGCGGCCGTCCTGGCCGATGCCGACGCGGCCGGCGCCGGTGACGACCTGGCGGGAGACGAAGAAGGGGGTCAGGTGGCGCACGATCTCCGAGAAGGGGGTTTCCCGCTTCATCAGGTAGTTCTCGTGCGTGCCGTAGGAGGCGCCCTTGTTGTCGGTGTTGTTCTTGTAGAGGTGGATGGGCTGGGCTCCGGGGAGCTGGGCGGCCCGTACGGCCGCTTCGGCCATGATCCGCTCGCCGGCCTTGTCCCAGAGGACGGCGTCGAGCGGGTTGGTGATCTCCGGGGAGCTGTATTCGGGGTGTGCGTGGTCGACGTAGAGCCGTGCGCCGTTGGTGAGGATGACGTTGGCGAGGCCGATGTCCTCGTCGGTGAGCTGGCTGGTGTCTGCGGCCTCGCGGGCGAGGTCGAAGCCGCGGGCGTCCCGCAGCGGATTCTCTTCCTCGAAGTCCCAGCGGGCGCGTCGCGCCCGGTGCATCGCCGCCGCGTAGGCGTTGACGATCTGGGACGAGGTGAGCATGGCATTGGCGTTCGGGTGCCCCGGGACGGAGATCCCGTACTCCGTCTCGATTCCCATTACTCGCCGTACGGTCATGCGGCCCTCCTTGCCCGGCGGCGCTCCCGTTCGGGAGCGGCGCTCAAGTACCGCTGGTGCTCCGGTGCGTGTGCGGTGCCCGTCCCCGCACTGCGCGACCGGCGGTACGGAAGAGCCTAGAACCACTCCGCGCTGGTGGGGAGATCATTTCAGTCATTGACTTCACCCCGTCACCGGCTGAAAAGAACAGTCGGTAAAGCAGTCGGGGGGTGGGGGCAAGGGTGGGGAGAAGCCCCCACCCCATGAGTAGAAAGTTGATGTAAAGGTTTTGTGAACCAGTGGGGTGGTGGGGAGGG
>NZ_JBHYVA010000019.1:7055-22036 GCF_042750055.1 Streptomyces sp. NPDC059456 | reverse complement strand
CCCTAAACCCCCGGGGGGGGGGTTGTTTATTTTTATTCTTTTGTTTACCCCCCCCCACCCGCTAAACAAATACTCTTTCGATCCGGGGGGGGGGGGGGGGCGGCGGGGGCGCCCCCCCCCCGCCGCCCTGTTCGATCAGAGGTACTGACCGGTGTTTGCCACCGTGTCGATGGAGCGTCCGGTGTCCGCGCCCTGCTTTCCGGTGACGAGGGTGCGGATGAATACGATCCGCTCGCCCTTCTTGCCGGAGATCCGGGCCCAGTCGTCCGGGTTGGTGGTGTTGGGCAGGTCCTCGTTCTCCTTGAACTCGTCCACGCAGGCCTGGAGGAGGTGGGAGACGCGCAGGCCCTTCTGGTTGTGCTCCAGGAAGGCCTTGATGGCCATCTTCTTCGCCCGGTCCACGATGTTCTGGATCATGGCGCCGGAGTTGAAGTCCTTGAAGTAGAGGACTTCCTTGTCGCCGTTGGCGTACGTGACCTCGAGGAAGCGGTTTTCCTCGGTTTCGGCGTACATCTGCTCGACGACGGTCTGGATCATGCTGTGGACGGCGACCTCGGGCGAGCCGGAGTGCTCGGAGAGGTCGTCGGTGTGGAGCGGCAGCGAGGCCTTGAGGTACTTGGCGAAGATGTCCCTCGCCGCTTCGGCGTCGGGGCGCTCGATCTTGATCTTCACGTCGAGCCGGCCGGGGCGCAGGATGGCCGGGTCGATCATGTCCTCGCGGTTGGAGGCGCCGATGACGATGACGTTCTCCAGGCCTTCCACGCCGTCGATCTCGGCGAGCAGCTGGGGGACGATGGTGTTCTCGACGTCCGAGCTGACTCCGGATCCGCGGGTGCGGAAGAGGGATTCCATCTCGTCGAAGAAGACGATGACGGGGGTGCCTTCGCTCGCCTTCTCGCGGGCACGCTGGAAGACGAGGCGGATGTGCCGCTCGGTCTCGCCGACGTACTTGTTGAGGAGTTCGGGGCCCTTGATGTTCAGGAAGTAGGACTTCCCGGCGGGCTGGCCGGTCACCTCGGCGACCTTCTTGGCAAGGGAGTTGGCCACGGCCTTGGCGATGAGCGTCTTGCCGCAGCCGGGAGGGCCGTACAGCAGGATGCCCTTCGGGGGCCGCAGTTCGTGCTCCTTGAAGAGGTCGGGGTAGAGGTACGGGAGCTCGACCGCGTCGCGGATCAGCTCGATCTGGTCGCCCAGGCCGCCGATCTTGTCGTAGTCGATGTCGGGGACCTCTTCGAGGACGAGTTCTTCGACCTCGCTCTTGGGGACGACCTCGTAGACGTAGCCGGAGCGGGGTTCGAGCAGGAGGGCGTCGCCGGGGCGGATGGTGATGTCCAGGAGCGGCTCGGCGAGCCTCACCACCCTTTCCTCGTCGGTGTGCCCGACCACCAGGGCGCGCTCGCCGTCCTCGAGGATCTCCTTGAGGGTGACGATGTCCCCGGCCCGTTCGAACTCCATGGCCTCGACCACGTTGAGGGCCTCGTTGAGCATGACCTCCTGGCCGCGCCGGAGGTCTTCCGGGTCGACGCTGGGGCTGACGTTCACGCGGAGCTTGCGGCCGCCGGTGAAGATGTCGACGGTGCCGTCCTCGTTCGCCTGGAGGAAGACACCGAAGCCGGCCGGCGGCTGTGCGAGCCGGTCGACTTCCTCCTTGAGGGCGACGATCTGGTCGCGGGCCTCACGGAGCGTATTTGCCAGTCGCTCGTTTTGCGCGGAGACGCCGGCCAGGTTTGTCTGGAGCTCGACGATCCGCTCTTCGAGAATCCTCGTGTGTCGCGGAGAGTCGGCGAGCTTACGTCGCAGGACGGCGATTTCCTGCTCGAGATAGGCAACCTGGCCGGCGGGGTCCTCAGACCCTCGCCCCGGCCGGATGCCGCGGTTGATGTCGTCGTCGTGGGCTGCCACGGTCCTCACCTCCTCCAAGGGGAGCTGGACGCTTCCTGACCCTACCTGGGCTGGTGGTGATTGAAACCCCTAGATCACAAAGACGGTAGAGGTGTGTCCGATCTTCACCCTTGCGTACTCCCTCACGCCAAGGAAATACCCACCCATCAACATCGGAAAGCGGCCGGTTGTAAGGTCGAAGTGTTCAACACCCGTCAGGGCTCGCGCGACTTGCCGCGGCTCGTGGCGGCAACGGATCACTGAGCGCAGGGAACGGCAGGAGATATGACCGTGCAGCAGGAGGCTCCCACGGGTGGTGCCGGGCAGGCCGGAGAGCCGCTTGAGGTCTGGATCGACCAGGACCTCTGCACCGGTGACGGCATCTGCGTGCAGTACGCGCCGGAGGTGTTCGAGCTGGACATCGATGGTCTGGCGTACGTGAAGAGCCCGGAGGACGAGCTTCTGGTGGACGCGGGGGCGACGACTCCGGTTCCTCTGACGCTGCTGCAGGACGTGGTGGACTCGGCGAAGGAATGCCCGGGTGACTGCATCCACGTAAGGCGCGTTTCGGACAGGGTCGAGGTCTATGGTCCGGACGCGGAGTGACGGTTCAAACACTCCTGGCGTCTGAGTTCGTCAGCTCCTGGCGGAATTTTCCGCCGGTCCAGCGCCACTTGGCGAGCTGCTTCACGTCGGGGCTGTAGCGGGGCACCTGGGGCGAGGAGTAGCCGAGGAGACTGGCGGTGACGATGCCGTCGCGGACGGCGAGGTCGGTGGCGGTCTGCTTCTTGGCTGCCTCCAGCAGGGTCGCCACGACCCTGGGTGCGGAGCCGGGAGCCTTGTCCTGGGCGAGTACGTAGATCGCGTGGGGCGGGGTGCCGGATCCGGCGTCGCAGCGGACGGCCGCGACGGTCTCGGGCCGGCCGTCGCCGTCGAGGTCGCCCTCGGCGGTGGCCGTGACGGCCACGGGCAGGCCCTTGCAGTCGAGGGGGTAGGTGACCCGGGCGGGGTCGGGCGCGGGTGCGGGTGCGGCCCCGGGGCCGCTCGCGGGGGCGGCGGCGGGGCCGGTGGCCGAGGCGTCCGGCTGGATGAGTCCCGCGGCGGCGATGACGGCGGCCATGGCGGTGGCCGTGGCGAGCCAGTGGAGGGGCCTGGCGCTGCTGTGGGCCAGGGTGTCCAGGGTCGGCGTCAGCTCGGCGGGGCGGTGCGGCACGCGGGGTGTCTCCTGTGCGAACGGTGACGGGGAGCCAGCATCGTGCCACACCTCACACCGGGGTGGAACGGCCGGGTCCGTGTCGGCCGGGGCCGGTGTGGGAGGTCCCTGGTGGGACAACGAAAAGGGGGGGGGGGGGGGGGCGGGGGGGGGGGGGGGGCGCCCCCCCCCCCCCCCCGCCTTGGTGTTGGGTCGGCCGGGTGGCCTCGCCGTTGTCTAGGCGGAGCGGTCGCTGCCGGGTCCGTCGTAGTCCTCGCCGTAGGCGCCCTTGGCGGGGCGGCGGCGGCGCATGGGGGGCTCGACGCCGTCGGCGAGGCGGCGGGCGGTGACGAGGAAGCCGGTGTGGCCGATCATCCGGTGGTCCGGGCGGACGGCGAGGCCTTCCACGTGCCAGTTGCGGATCATCGATTCCCAGGGCTGCGGCTCGGCGAAGCAGCCGATCTCGCGGATGGACTCGACGGTCTTGGAGAGCTGGGTGGTGGTGGCCACGTAGCAGCAGAGGATGCCGCCGGGGACGAGGGCCTTCTTGACCGCCTCCAGGCACTCCCAGGGGGCGAGCATGTCGAGGATCACGCGGTCGACGTCGGTCTCGTCCAGGTTGTCCTGGAGGTCGCCCACGGTCAGCTTCCACGCCGGGTGGGGGCCGCCGAAGTAGCGCTCCACGTTGGCGGTGGCGATCTCGGCGAAGTCCGCGCGGCGCTCGTAGCTGTGGAGCATGCCCTGGTCGCCGATGGCGCGCAGCAGGAAGCTGCTCAGGGAGCCGGAGCCCACGCCCGCCTCCACGACGCGGGCGCCGGGGAAGATGTCGGCGAAGGCCAGGATCTGGCCCGCGTCCTTGGGGTAGACCACGGCGGCGCCGCGGGGCATGGACAGGACATAGTCGGGGAGCAGGGGACGCAGCGCGAGGTAGGCGACGTTGCCCGTGGTACGGACGACGCTTCCTTCGGGGGAGCCGATCAGCTCGTCGTGGGGGAAGGAACCCTTGTGGGTGTGGAAATTCTTCCCTGCTTCGAGCGTGAACGTGTAGTGGCGGCCCTTGGGGTCGGTGAGCTGAACCTGGTCCCCGACCTCGAAGGGCCCGCGTCGGCGGGCGGCACCGGTCGGTTCGGACATGTGACCAGTGTATTGGCTTCAGGACTGGGGCCGTGCCATGGCCTTCACGAAGGCCTTCTCGACGTCGAGGGTGGACAGGACGCCGTAGATCTCGCCGCCGGGTTCGAGGACGAGGTATTCGGTGGCGGGGGTGGCGCGGAGGTGGTCGAGGAGTTCTTCTCCGGAGAGTTCGGCGGAGACCTTCATCCCGTCGGTGAGCTCCTGGGCGAGGGTGCTGACGGCGACCCAGGGGCGGCGGTGTTCGGGGACGGAGGCGATGGCGGTCTCGCGGACGATGGAGAGCGGGTCGCCGTGGGCGTCGACGACGACGATGGCGCGGGCGCCGTGGGCGTTGGCGCGGCGCAGGGCTTCGGAGAGGGGGGTGGCGTTCTCGACGGGGACGGCGCGGCGGGTGAGGGTGCGGGCGCGCAGTTCGGGGAGGTGTTCGCGCAGGCGGGCCATGCGCAGGCTGTTGCCGGCGCCGGTCCAGATGATGGCGGCGAGGATCGCGGCGAGCAGGGCGTCCATGACGGTGTTCATGCCGGTGGATTCGATGGCGCCGCCGTCGGTGCCGAGGATGCCGGTGTGGGTGATCATCGGGAGGCCGATGAGGACGGCGACGGCGAGGGCGCGGCCGACCCAGGCGGCGGCGACGGTGCCGGTCATGGGTTTGCCGGTGATGCCCCAGATGACGGCGCGGAGCATGCGGCCGCCGTCGAGGGGGAGGCCGGGGAGCAGGTTGAACGCGGCGACGAGCAGGTTGGAGATCATCAGGCCGGCGAGCAGGACGCCGGGGACGGTGGCCGGGTCGACGAGGTCCATGCCGAGGTAGAAGGCGCCGGCGAGGAGGAGGGAGAGGAGGGGGCCGACGAAGGCGAGGACGAATTCGCGGCCGGGGGTCTCGGATTCCTTCTCGATCTCGGAGACGCCGCCGAAGAACTGGAGCTGGATGCGGCGGACGGGGAGTTTGAAGCGGAGGGCGGCGACGGTGTGGGCGAGTTCGTGGACGAGGACGGAGGCGTAGAAGGCGACGGCGAAGAAGAGGGAGACGAGGTAGCGGGCGGGGCCGAGGTCGGGCAGGACGCGGTCGAGCTGGTCGCCGAAGACCCAGGTGATGAGGGCGGCGACGAGGAACCAGCTGGGCGAGACGTAGACGGGTACGCCGAAGGGGCGGCCCATGAGGATGCCGCCGCCCGGTCCGGAGCGCTTGTCTGCGCGCTCGCCGGTTTCGTCGGTGTCTGCCACGGCTGTCCTTCGTTCGGTGCTGTCCGGCGGGTTGCGGCCGGCGGTGCTTTCAGTGTGGTCCAGGTGCACGGTCGGTGCGGGGCGGGGTGGCTGGTGGCGCGGTGTGATGCTCCGATCATGCAGTGCGATGGGGGTCGGCGTCGATGGTATGCGCGTGCTGTCGGTGGCGGGTCGTAGGGTTTTGTCCATGACGACGAGCCCCGGTCAGGTTCCTGGCGCAGCGGATGCTGCGGATGCCGATGCAGCCCCGCGTGCTGTGGCGCCTTCCTCGCTCTCCCCTTCGCGGGCGAGCGATTTCATGCAGTGCCCGTTGCTGTACCGGTTCCGGGTGATCGACAGGCTTCCGGAGAAGCCGAGTGCGGCGGCGACGCGGGGGACGCTGGTGCATGCGGTGCTGGAGCGGTTGTTCGATCATCCGGCGCAGGAGCGGACGGCGCCGCGGGCGAAGGCGTTGGTCCCGGGGCAGTGGGACCGGCTGCTGGAGTCGAGGCCGGAGCTGGCGGAGCTGTTTCCCGAGGGGGACGAGGGGGCGGCTCTGGCGCGGTGGCTGACGGAGGCCGAGGCGCTGGTGGAGCGGTGGTTCACGTTGGAGGACCCGACGCGGCTGGAGCCGGTGGAGCGGGAGTTCTTCGTGGAGACGGAGCTGGATTCGGGGTTGCGGCTGCGGGGGATCATCGACCGGGTGGACGTGGCGCCGTCGGGTGAGGTGCGGATCGTCGACTACAAGACGGGCAAGGCGCCGCGGCCGGAGTACGCCGAGGGTGCGCTGTTCCAGATGAAGTTCTACGCGCTGGTGGTGTGGCGGCTGAAGCGGGTGGTGCCGCGGCGGCTGCAGCTGGTGTATCTGGGCAGTGGGGACGTGCTGACGTACGACCCGGTGATCGCGGATCTGGAGCGGGTGGAGCGCAAGCTGCTGGCGCTGTGGGAGGCGATCAGGGAGGCGACGGAGACGGGTGAGTGGCGGCCGCGGCCGACGAAGCTGTGCGGCTGGTGTGATCATCGGGCGGTGTGTCCGGAGTTCGGCGGGACTCCCCCGGTCTATCCGCTGGCGGTGATCCCGAGGCCGTCGTCGGGCGAGGGGGCGGGGGCGGGCCGCCCGGAGGAATCCTGACGGGCCGATCAGGGCAGAATGGGCGGCGTCCGTCGATGCCGCCGTACGAATTCGAGGTACCTCCCGTGGCGATCCGCGTCCTACTGGTCGACGACCAGCCGCTGCTGCGCACCGGTTTCCGGATGATCCTGGAGGCCGAACAGGACCTGGCGGTCGTCGGTGAGGCCGGGGACGGTCTGCAGGCGCTGGACCAGGTGCGGGCGCTGCAGCCCGATGTGGTGCTGATGGACATCCGGATGCCGCGGATGGACGGGGTGGAGGCGACCCGGCAGATCACGGGTCCGGGGCGGGACGGGCCGGCGAAGGTCTTGGTGCTGACCACGTTCGATCTGGACGAGTACGTGGTGGAGGCGCTGCGGGCGGGGGCGAGCGGGTTCCTGCTGAAGGATGCGCCGGCCGTGGAGCTGGTGCAGGCGATCCGGGTGGTGGCGGGCGGTGAGGCGATGCTCGCGCCGAGCATCACGCGGCGGCTGCTGGACAAGTACGCGGGGCACCTGCCGTCGGGTGAGGAGAGCGTGCCCGACACCTTGGGCACGTTGACCGAGCGGGAGGTCGAGGTGCTGAAGCTGGTGGCGCGCGGTCTGTCGAACGCGGAGATCGCGGCGGACCTGTTCGTGAGCGAGACGACCGTGAAGACGCATGTGGGGCACGTGCTGACGAAGCTGGGTCTGCGTGACCGGGTGCAGGCGGCGGTGTACGCGTACGAGAGCGGTCTGGTGCGGCCGGGGGCGGGTCAGTAGCGCACGCGCCGGGTCCCGTGCGCAGCGCGTGCGGGGCAGGCCGAAGGGGCCCGCTGGCGCTTGGTGCGGTGGCCGGCCCCTTCGGTCGTGCGGGTGTGGCTCAGCCCTTGCTGATCTCCCAGAAGCGGAAGACGGTGGAGGCGTCGAGGGACCACTGCAGGCCGGTCACGTTCTGGCGGGTGACGGCGTACTGCTTGCCCTGCCAGAGCGGGAGGATCGGGATCTCGTCGGCGACGATGTCCTGGAGGCGGTTGTAGTCGGTGGTGGCCGCGGTGCGGTCGGACTTCGCGGAGGTCGACGGGATGATGGTCCCGCTGATCTCCTTGTTGTCGTAGTTGTTGTGCAGGACGTTGTCCGGGCCGAAGAACGGCTGGGTGAAGTTGTCGGCGTCCGGGTAGTCGGGGACCCAGCCCTTGACGTACACGCCGTACTTGCCGTCCTGGATGTCCTTCTCGTACTGCGCGAACTCGATGGACTTGACGTCGGCGTCGAAGAGTCCGCTCTCGTTGAGCTGCTTGGCGATGAGCTGGAACTCCTGGTCCGTGGAGGGACCGTAGCGGGAGGGCGTCGAGTACAGGGTGATCTTCACCTTGTCCTTGATGCCCGCGGCGCGCAGGACGGCTTCGGCCTTCTTGGGCTGGGGGCTGCCGCCGTAGCGGTCGAAGAAGGCGGTGTTGTGCGAGCCGATGCCGGCGGGGACGATCGAGTACAGCGAGGTCGCGGTGCCGTCGTAGACGTCCTTGACGAGCGCTTCGCGGTCGACGAGGTAGGCGATGGCCTTGCGGATGGGGAGCTTGCCGGCGACCGGGTCGTTCATGTTGAAGACGAGGTGCTCGACTTCGGCGCCGGTGCCCTGGACGACCTCGACCTTGTGGTCGCCGGTCTTGGTGGAGGACAGGCTGGCGATGTCCTTGGCGGCGAGTCCGCGGAAGGCGAAGTCGACCTCTCCGCTTTCGAGGACCTTCTTGAGGGCGGCCTGGTCCTCGTTGAAGAACTTGAGGGTGACGCCGGTGTTCTTCGCCTTGGCCTTGCCGCTGTAGGAGCTGTTGACGGAGAAGTTGGCGCTCTTCTCGTTGATCGAGTCCAGCTTGTAGACGCCGGAGCCGATGGCCTTGCCGTCGGTGCGGAGCTTGTCGGCCGGGTACTCGCTGTGGTCGACGATGGAGCCCGCGCCCGATGCGATCTTGCTGGGGAAGGTCGCGTCGGACGTCTTGAGGCGGAAGACGATGGACTTGTCGTCGGGGGTGTCGATGCCTGCGATCGAGGACAGCATCACGGCGGGGCCGTTGGCGTCATTGATCTTCAGCGTGCGCTCGAAGGAGAACTTGACGTCCTTGGAGGTGAGGGCGTTGCCGTTGCTGAACTTCAGGCCGGCACGCAGGGTGCACTTGTAGACCTTGCTGTCGGCGCCGTCGAAGTTGCAGCTCTGCGCGGCGTCCGGCTCCGGCGTGGTGCCGCCCTTGGGGAAGCTCAGCAGGGACTGGAAGACGTTGTTGAAGAGCAGCCAGGATCCCGGGTCGTAACCCGAGGCGGGGTCGATGGACTTGACCTTGTCGGATATGCCCATGACCACGCCCTTGCCGCCTTCGGCGGCGGGGCCATCGGTCGAACCGCAACCGCTGAGCAGCGCGGCGGCGGTGGCTGCGCCGAGCGGGGCCGCCAGCCACTGGTTACGTCTCATCACGCGAACGTCCTTCACAGTCTCACTGAATCGTTGCGCCGGCCTGCGACACCCGCCGCCGGTTGCTGCCGGTTGCTGCCGGTCTCAGCCGCTGACTCCGCGGCCGAGTTCCCACAGCTGGAGGTCGGAGATGGCGTTGACCGACCACTCCACTCCGGTGATCCCGTCGCGTGCGGCGACGTACTGCTTGCCCTGCCACAGGGGCAGGACGGGCACGTCCTCGGCGACGATGTCCTGCATCTCCGTGATCGCGGGGACGGCGACGTTGCGGTCGACGGCGCGCCGGGATTCGGGGATGAGCTTGGTGCGCACCGTGTTGTTGGCGTACGGCGTGCCCAGGAAGTTGTCCTGCTCCAGGAAGGGAGCGAGGAAGTTGTCGGCGTCCGGGTAGTCGGGGAACCAGCCGAGCCCGTAGGCGGCGTAGTCGCCCTTCTTCTGCGCGGGCCGGAAGTCGGACCAGTCGGAGCCCTGGACGGTGATGTCGAACAGCTGGGTGGAGTTCAGCTGGTTCTTCAGGGTCTCGAACTCGGTGGCCGTGCCGTCGCCGTAGTGGTCCTTGGTGTAGTTCAGCGTCAGCTTGACCGGGGTCTTGATCCCGGCGGCCTTCAGCAGGTCGGCGGCCTTCGCGGTGTTGGCCTCGCCGTACTTGTTGAAGAAGGAGTTGACGTGTCCGGTGACGGCGGTGGGGACCAGCGAGTACAGGGGCTGCGCGGCCTTGCCGTAGACCTTGTCGATGATCGCGTTGCGGTCGACGGCGGCGGCGAGGGCCTGGCGGACGGCCTTGTCCTTGACGGTGGGGGCGTCCGTGTTGAAGCCGATGTAGCGGATCTCCAGGCCGGGCATGGGGACCAGCTTGACGCCCTTGGGCGGCTTGGCGGCGAACTCGGTGATCTGGGCGGGCGACAGGGTGCGGGAGACCATGGAGATGGATCCGGCGGTGAGTGCCTTGCCCATGGCCGCGGAGTCGTCGAAGGTGCGCAGTTCGACCTTGTCGTTCTGCAGCTTGAGGTCGCCCTTGTAGTTCGGGTTCTTGGTGAAGATCGCCCGGACGAGGTGGTTGTCCTTGACCTCGGCCTTCATCGTGTAGGGGCCGGAACCGTCGACGGCGAAGCCCTCGCGGAGCTTCTTGGCGTCGTAGTTCTTCTCGCTGACGATGCCGGTGGCGGGCGTGGAGAGCTTGTACGGGAAGGTCGCGTCCGGGGTCTTCAGGTGGAAGACGACGGTGTCGGCGGCCTTCGCCTCGATGGTGTCGATGGTGGACAGCAGCGAGGAGGGGCCGTTCTCGTCCTTGATGGCGAGGACGCGCTCGATGGAGAACTTGACGTCCTTGGCGGTGAGCGGCTCGCCGTCGGCGAACTTCAGGCCGGGGCGCAGGGTGCAGCGGTAGCTTTCGTTGCCCGTGTCGGTGAAGCGGCAGTCGGAGGCTGCTTCGGGGACGGGCTGGCCGCCGCCGCGGGGGGTGTGCATCAGCGTCTGGACGGTCTGCCGCAGGACGTTCCAGGCGCCGGCGTCGTAGGCGTAGGCCGGGTCGAACGGTGCGGGAGCGTAGTCGGCTGCCTCGAACCGGTCGGTGGTTCCGACGACGATCGCTCCGGATCCTGCTCCGCCGCCGCTCGTGCTGCCGCATGCGGCGAGCGCGGGGGTGAGCAGTCCGGCCGCAGCCGTCAGCACCAGGGTCTTGCGGTTCATGCTGGAAGTACTCCCTTGACCGGCACTTGCTCAAAGCGGCGTAAAGGGCACTTCGCGGCGGTCGCCCGTTCAGGGCGGAACGATCGGGCCGGTGTTGTGACGATCGGTCCACGCCGTTCCGGCACGTGGGTGTGCGTCCGGTGCGGCAGAGGTGCGGCGTAGTGCCCGCGTCGACATTAGTGGCCTGGGACGGGATGGCTTGAACTGGCAGGACTTGGGCCGTAATCGCACGGTGATGGGTGCGGACTGCCTGTCTATGTAGGAGTCACCGCAGATTCGGTCAGGAGCTGATCAATCCGGACACAAGGGAAGGTTTCCGGGGCCCCCGACAGGTCCGTCGGGGGCTTGGCGGGTGACAAAGGTCACCCGAGAGAACGGCCACCGAAAGGATGGAATTTCAGCCTCCGGGCCATGGAACGGAAGATCCTTCCGCGGGACCAGGGGCAGGGGGTCATTCCGTTCGGCACTGAGCGTGCGCGGTTAGTTCATCGGAGTGATGAGGGAGCGCAGGAAGGGGAGGTCGACGTCCTCCAGCGAGCGGACGATGGTGCGGCCCGGGCCGGGCGGGATCACGCCGACGGAGGGCACGGCCACGACCCGGCAGCCGGCCGCCTCGGCGGAGGCGACGCCGGTCGCGGTGTCCTCGATGACCGCGCAGCGCGAGGGGTGGGCGCCGAGGGTGCGGGCGGCGAGCAGGTACGGGTCGGGGTGCGGCTTGGTACGGGTCACCTCGTCGCCGGCCACGCTGAGCGCGAACCGCTCGGGGCCCAGGGTGAGCAGCACCCGGTCGATGACCCGGCGGTGCGATGCGGAGACCAGGGCGGTGGGCACGTTGTGCCGGGCCAGCTCGGCCAGCAGCCGCTCGGCGCCGGGCATCAGCGGGACCTGCTCGGCGATCCGCTCCTCGAAGCGCTCGTTGAGCAGGACGGTAAGCTCGGCCAGATTGATGGCGGCGCCGGTGGACTCGATGAGGAAGGCCGCGCTGCGGGTCATGGGGCCGCCGACGACGACGTCGCGCCAGGCCTCGTCGAGCCGGTGTCCGAGTGCGCCGAAGACGTCCACCTCGATCTCCCACCAGAAGCCCTCGGTGTCGACGAGGGTGCCGTCCATGTCCAGCAACACCGCCTGGAGGGCATGCCCGTCGGCCGTACGGGCGACGGGGGCGGGAACGGTGCTGGTCATCCGGCACACCTCTCTCAGAGGACGAGAAGGCCGGCCGCCTTCCACCCGTGGGGAACTCCCCCGGTGATCAGGCGACCGGCCTGTGGGACCGTCAAGTGTACGTCGCTCGGCCTCAGCGTGCGTTGAAATACTTCGCTTCGGGGTGGTGGATGACGATCGCGTCGGTGGACTGCTCCGGATGGAGCTGGAACTCCTCGGAGAGGTGGACCCCGATCCGCTCCGGCTGGAGGAGGTCGGCGATCTTCGCGCGGTCCTCCAGATCGGGGCAGGCGCCGTAGCCCAGCGAGAAGCGAGCGCCGCGGTACTTCAGGTCGAACATGTCCTCGACCGCGGCCGGGTCCTCGCCGCCGAAGCCGAGCTCGGCGCGGACGCGGGCGTGCCAGTACTCGGCCATGGCCTCGGCGAGCTGGACCGACAGGCCGTGCAGCTCCAGGTACTCGCGGTACGAGTCGGACTCGAACAGCTTCGCGGTGGCCTCGCCGATCCTCGACCCGACGGTCACCACCTGGAGGCCGACCACGTCGGTCTCGCCGGACTCCTCCGGGCGGAAGAAGTCCGCGAGGCACAGCCGGCGGCCGCGGCGCTGGCGCGGGAAGGTGAAGCGGGTCCGCTCGTTGCCCTGTTCGTCCAGGATGATCAGGTCGTCGCCCTTGGACACGCAGGGGAAGTACCCGTAGACGACCGCGGCTTCCAGCAGGTTCTCGGTGTGCAGCTTCTCCAGGAGGCCGCGCAGCCGCGGTCGGCCCTCGCTCTCGACGAGCTCCTCGTACGTGGCCCCGCCGGCGCGGGCCTGCTTGAGGCCCCACTGGCCCTTGAACAGCGCGCCCTCGTCCAGCCAGGAGGCGTAGTCCTTGAGCGGGATGCCCTTGACCACGCGGGTACCCCAGAACGGCGGGGTGGGGACCGGGTTGTCGACGGCCACGTCGGAGCGGCCGCCGGGCTCCTGCGGCTCGTCCGCCGCGGCGGCCGGGGTGTCCCGCTTGGCGACCCGGCGCTGCTTGAGCTCGGGCAGGGAGGCGCCCGGGACGCCGCGCTTGACGGCGATCAGGGCGTCCATCAGGCGCAGGCCCTCGAACGCGTCGCGGGCGTAGCGGACCTCGCCCTCGTAGATCTCGTGGAGGTCCTGCTCGACGTAGGCACGGGTGAGGGCCGCGCCGCCGAGGATGACCGGGTAGTCGGCCGCCAGCTTGCGCTGGTTGAGCTCCTCCAGGTTCTCCTTCATGATCACGGTCGACTTCACGAGGAGGCCGGACATGCCGATGACGTCGGCCTTGTGTTCCTGCGCGGCTTCGAGGATCGCGGAGACCGGCTGCTTGATGCCGATGTTGACGACGTTGTAGCCGTTGTTGGTCAGGATGATGTCGACGAGGTTCTTGCCGATGTCGTGGACGTCGCCGCGGACGGTGGCGAGCACGATGGTGCCCTTGCCCTCGTCGTCGGTCTTCTCCATGTGCGGTTCGAGGAAGGCGACCGCCGTCTTCATCACCTCGGCGGACTGGAGCACGAACGGCAGCTGCATCTGGCCGGAGCCGAACAGCTCGCCGACGACCTTCATGCCCTCCAGGAGGGTGTCGTTGACGATGTCGAGCGCGGCCCTGGTCTGCAGCGCCTCGTCGAGGTCGGCCTCCAGGCCGTTCTTCTCGCCGTCGATGATGCGGCGCTGGAGCCGCTCGTCGAGCGGGAGCGCGAGGAGCTCCTCGGCGCGGCCGGCCTTGAGGGACTTGGTGTTGACGCCCTCGAAGAGGGCCATCAGCTTCTGGAGCGGGTCGTAGCCCTCGGTGCGGCGGTCGTGGATCAGGTCCAGGGCCGTGTTGACCTGCTCCTCGTCGAAGCGTGCGATGGGCAGGATCTTCGAGGCGTGCACGATCGCCGAGTCCAGTCCGGCCTTGACGCACTCGTCGAGGAAGACCGAGTTCAGCAGCACGCGGGCGGCCGGGTTCAGGCCGAAGGAGATGTTGGACAGGCCGAGCGTGGTCTGGACGTCCGGGTGGCGGCGCTTGAGTTCGCGGATCGACTCGATCGTCGCGATGCCGTCCTTTCGGGACTCCTCCTGGCCGGTGCAGATGGTGAAGGTCAGCGTGTCGATGAGGATGTCCGACTCGCTGATGCCCCAGTTGCCGGTCAGATCGGCGATCAGGCGTTCGGCGATGGCGACCTTGTGCTCGACGGTGCGGGCCTGGCCCTCCTCGTCGATGGTCAGCGCGATCAGCGCCGCGCCGTGCTCCCGGGCCAGCCGGGTGACCTTCGCGAAGCGGGAGTCCGGGCCGTCGCCGTCCTCGTAGTTCACCGAGTTGATGACGGCGCGGCCGCCCAGCTTCTCCAGGCCCGCCTGGATGACGGGGACCTCGGTGGAGTCCAGGACGATCGGCAGCGTCGAGGCCGTCGCGAAGCGCCCGGCGAGCTCCAGCATGTCGGCGACGCCGTCGCGGCCGACGTAGTCCACGCACAGGTCGAGCATGTGCGCGCCCTCGCGGATCTGGTCGCGGGCCATCTCGACGCAGTCGTCCCAGCGGGCGTCGAGCATGGCCTCGCGGAACTTCTTCGAGCCGTTCGCGTTCGTCCGCTCGCCGATCGCCATGTACGCGGTGTCCTGGCGGAACGGGACGGTCTGGTACAGCGAGGAGGCGCCGGGCTCCGGACGGGGCTCGCGGACGGCCGGGCTCAGGCCGCGGACCCGCTCGACGACCTGGCGCAGGTGCTCCGGCGTCGTGCCGCAGCAGCCGCCGACGAGGGAGAGCCCGTACTCGCGGACGAAGGTCTCCTGGGCGTCGGCGAGCTCGGGGGCGGACAGCGGGTAGTGCGCGCCGTTCTTGCCGAGGACGGGCAGGCCGGCGTTGGGCATGCAGGAGAGCGGGATCCGCGCGTTGCGGGCGAGGTAGCGCAGGTGCTCGCTCATCTCGGCGGGGCCGGTGGCGCAGTTCAGGCCGATCATGTCGATGCCGAGCGGCTCCAGCGCGGTCAGCGCGGCGCCGATCTCGGAGCCCAGCAGCATGGTGCCGGTGGTCTCGACGGTGACGGAGCAGATCAGCGGGACGGTGACGCCGAGGGCCTCCATCGCGCGGCGGGCGCCGATGACGGAGGACTTGGTCTGCAGCAGGTCCTGGGTGGTCTCGACGAGCAGGGCGTCGGCCCCCCCGGAGAGCAGGC
>NZ_JBHYVA010000019.1:0-7045 GCF_042750055.1 Streptomyces sp. NPDC059456 | reverse complement strand
GAGTTAGGCGTGTGGTTGTGTTGGCCTGCTGGCGGGGGGTTGGCGCGCGGCGGGGGGGGGCCGCCCGGCGGCCGCGCCGCCCCCCGCGGTTGACCTGGTAGGCGTCGCGGATGGTCGCGTAGTCGATGTGGCCGAGGGTGGGCAGCTTGGTGCCGGGGCCCATGGAGCCGAGGACCCAGCGCTGGCGCCCGGTCTTCGCGGTGTACTCGTCGGCGACCTCGCGGGCGATGCGGGCCCCGGACTCCGACAGTTCGAAATTGCGTTCGGGGATGTCGTACTCGGCGAGCGCCGCGAAGTTCGCACCGAAGGTGTTGGTCTCGACGCAGTCCACGCCCACCGCGAAGTACGCGTCGTGGACGGAGCGCACGATGTCGGGGCGGGTGACGTTGAGGACCTCGTTGCACCCTTCGAGCTGCTGGAAGTCCTCGAGGCTGGGGTCCTGCGCCTGGAGCATCGTTCCCATGGCCCCGTCGGCGACGACCACACGGGTGGCGAGCGCCTCTCGGAGGGCATCGGCCCGGGTCTGGGTGTCTGCGGGCGGGTTCGGCAACGAGGCCATGGTTGAGCTCCCTGGAGTGCGACGGCTGTCGGCTTTGCACCCTCGCTGTGTCAAGGGCGCACGCGGTCAGGGTAACCGCGAGGTGGCAACCCCGGTGCGGTCGTCCCACGTGGCGGACTGCATTCTGTGCGCGGGGATCTGCCAGGGGTGTCCTGGCCGACGGAGGCCTGAACAGTTGCCCAACCATGCACAAGGTCGACATCGACCGATACTGTTCAGCATTGTCGAACTACGTCAGCAGGAGGCTGCGCGATGGCACGGAACATCCAGTCGCTCGAACGAGCCGCTGCGATGCTGCGACTCCTGGCGGGCGGGGAACGCCGGCTGGGCCTCTCGGACGTGGCGTCCTCCCTGGGCCTGGCCAAGGGCACGGCGCACGGGATCCTGCGCACGCTCCAGGCCGAGGGCTTCGTCGAGCAGGACCCCGCCTCGGGCCGCTACCAGCTGGGGGCGGAGCTGCTCCGCCTGGGCAACAGCTACCTGGACGTGCACGAGCTGCGCGCCCGCGCGCTGGTGTGGACGGACGACCTGGCCCGGGCGAGCGGCGAGAGCGTGTACGTGGGCGTGCTGCACCAGAGCGGGGTGCTGATCATGCACCACGTGTTCCGCCCGGACGACAGCCGCCAGGTGCTGGAGGTGGGGGCCATGCAGCCGCTGCACTCCACGGCCCTGGGCAAGGTGCTGTCCGCGTTCGACCCGGTCGCCCACACCGAGGCCCTGGAGGCGGAGCGCGAGGCGTTCACGCCCCGGACGGTCACCGACGGCGCGGGCTTCGAGGAGATCCTCGACCTGACCCGGGCGCGCGGCTGGGCCGCGGACGTCGAGGAGACCTGGGACGGCATCGCCTCGGTGGCGGCGCCGATCCACGACCGGCGGCGGATGCCGGTGGGCGCGGTGGCGGTCGCGGGTGCGGTCGAGCGGGTGTGCGGGGAGGCCGGGGAGCCCCGGGCGAGCCTCGTGGCGTCCGTACGGGACTGTGCGCGCGCTGTTTCACGCGATCTCGGCGCGGGCCGGTTCTAGACCCCCTACAGCCATTCTCGGCCATCGCCTGGCCGCTTTCTGCCTTCATGTGGCCATATCCCGGCCACCCGCTGGCCGGATTTGGTTGATCGCACCTAGTGGTAACGATCCGACACTTTGGCCAGGCCAACCCTTGACGCGTTCTTCACCTGGGCGGAAAACTGCCGTTCATCGGTCGGCATTGTCGAACACCTACCGGCAATACGCGCTAGGGTGGGGTGGCAAGGCCAAGGACCGGTGAACCACTCACCGAGTGCGCGGTACACCGGACGGGACCCGGTGACCGCCACCCCCTGGACGCAAGGCAAAGGAGTCGCGGGTGTCCACCTCCGACATCTTCATCGGCGAGACCATCGGTACCGCCCTGCTCACACTGCTCGGCGGTGGCGTCTGCGCCGCCGTGACGCTCAAGAGCTCCAAGGCCCGCAACGCGGGCTGGCTCGCGATCACGTTCGGCTGGGGTTTCGCCGTTCTGATCGCCGCCTACGTGTCCGCCCCGCTCTCCGGTGCGCACCTCAACCCGGCGGTCACCGTCGGCCTGGCCATCAAGAACAGCGACTGGAGCGACGTTCCGGTCTACTTCGCCGGACAGCTCCTCGGCGCCATGCTCGGCGCGGTCCTGATGTGGGTCACCTACTACGGACAGTTCGCCGCGCACCTCTCGGACCCCGAGCACATCCGTGACGCCAAGCTCGGCCCCGAGGACCCGCACCCGCACGACCAGGCCGGCCCGGTCCTCGGCGTCTTCTCCACCGGCCCCGAGATCCGCAACGTCGTCCAGAACCTCGCGACCGAGATCATCGGTACGGCCGTCCTGGTCCTGGCGATCCTGACCCAGGGCCTCCAGGCCGACGGCAAGGGCCTCGGCGTCATCGGCGTCCTGATCACCTCGTTCGTCGTCGTCGGCATCGGCCTCTCGCTCGGCGGCCCGACCGGCTACGCCATCAACCCGGTCCGCGACCTCGGCCCCCGAATAGTCCACGCCCTGCTGCCGCTTCCCAACAAGGGCGGCTCCGACTGGGGATACTCCTGGATCCCGGTGGTCGGCCCGCTCGTCGGTGCCGCACTCGCCGGCGGTCTGTACAACATCGCGTTCGCCTGATCAGCATCGGCACGAATCGCAAGATCCGCACCGCCCCCTGATTCGCCAACCCAGAGACCTGCCAGGAGCAGCCACATGACCACCAGCACCGGCCCGTTCATCGCCGCGATCGACCAGGGCACCACCTCCTCCCGCTGCATCGTCTTCGACCGCGACGGCCGCATCGTCGCCGTCGACCAGAAGGAGCACGAGCAGATCTTCCCGAAGCCGGGCTGGGTCGAGCACGACGCCGCCGAGATCTGGACCAACGTCCAGGAGGTCGTCGCCGGCGCCATCGCCAAGGCCGAGATCACCGCCGCCGACGTCAAGGCCGTCGGCATCACCAACCAGCGCGAGACCACCCTCCTGTGGGACCGTCACACCGGCGAGCCGGTGCACAACGCGCTGGTCTGGCAGGACACCCGCACCGACGCCCTGTGCAAGGAGCTCGGCCGCAACGTCGGCCAGGACCGCTTCCGCCGCGAGACGGGCCTGCCCCTCGCGTCGTACTTCGCCGGCCCGAAGGTCCGCTGGCTGCTCGACAACGTCGAGGGCCTGCGCGAGCGCGCCGAGGCCGGGGACATCCTCTTCGGCACCATGGACTCGTGGGTCATCTGGAACCTCACCGGCGGTGCCCAGGGCGGCGTGCACGTCACCGACGTCACCAACGCCTCGCGCACCATGCTGATGAACCTGCACACCCTGGCCTGGGACGAGAAGATCGCGGAGTCGATGGGCGTCCCGCTCAACGTCCTCCCCGAGATCAGGTCCTCCGCCGAGGTCTACGGCCACGTCAAGGACGGCGTCCTCGCCGGTGTCCCGGTCGCCTCGGCGCTCGGTGACCAGCAGGCCGCGCTGTTCGGCCAGACGTGTTTCGCCGAGGGCGAGGCAAAGTCCACGTACGGCACCGGTACGTTCATGCTGATGAACACCGGCGACAAGGTCATCAACTCCTACAGCGGCCTGCTGACCACGGTCGGCTACCAGATCGGCGACCAGAAGCCGGTCTACGCGCTGGAGGGCTCCATCGCCGTCACCGGCTCGCTCGTCCAGTGGATGCGCGACCAGATGGGCATGATCAAGACCGCGGCCGAGATCGAGACGCTCGCGCTCTCGGTCGAGGACAACGGCGGCGCCTACTTCGTGCCGGCCTTCTCCGGCCTGTTCGCCCCGTACTGGCGCTCCGACGCCCGCGGTGTGATCGCCGGCCTCACCCGGTACGTCACCAAGGCGCACATCGCCCGTGCCGTCCTGGAGGCCACCGCCTGGCAGACCCGTGAGATCACCGACGCCATGACCAAGGACTCGGGCGTCGAGCTCACGGCCCTCAAGGTCGACGGCGGCATGACCTCCAACAACCTGCTGATGCAGACCCTCTCCGACTTCGTGGACGCCCCCGTGGTCCGTCCCATGGTCGCGGAGACCACCTGCCTCGGCGCCGCCTACGCCGCCGGCCTGGCCGTCGGCTTCTGGCCCGACACCGACGCCCTGCGCGCCAACTGGCGCCGCGCGGCGGAGTGGACCCCGCGGATGCCCGCCGACCAGCGGGACCGCGAGTACAAGAACTGGCTCAAGGCCGTCGAGCGGTCCATGGGCTGGATCGACGACGAAGACGCCAGCTGACGCACCAGCTGAGTCAATCGACGAGGAGCTAAGAGATATGAGCACCCTGCAGAGCGTTCCCGCGCTGGGCACGCACCCGACCGCCGGCTCGAACCCGGGCCGCGCCGAGACCCGCGAGCAGCTGGCCAAGGCCACGTACGACCTGCTGGTCATCGGCGGTGGAATCCTGGGCACCTCGGTGGCCTGGCACGCCGCGCAGTCGGGTCTGCGGGTTGCCATGGTGGACGCCGGCGACTTCGCCGGCGCCACCTCCTCCGCCTCCTCCAAGCTCGTCCACGGCGGTCTGCGCTACCTGCAGACCGGCGCGGTCAAGCTGGTGGCCGAGAACCACCACGAGCGGCGGGTCCTGGCCAAGGACGTGGCCCCGCACCTGGTCAACCCGCTCACGTTCTACCTGCCGGTCTACAAGGGCGGTCCGGTGGGTGCGGCCAAGCTGGGCGCGGGCGTCTTCGCCTACTCCGCCCTCTCGGCCTTCGGCGACGGCATGGGCAAGGTCATATCCCCCGCCCGTGCCGCCGCCGACAACCCCGGCCTGAAGACGGACAACCTGAAGGCCGTCGCGGTCTACTACGACCACCAGATGAACGACTCCCGCGTCGCCGTGATGACGGTCCGCGCGGCCGTCGAGTCGGGTGCCGTCGTCCTCAACCACGCCGAGGTCACCGGCCTGCGCATGACGCGCGGCCGGGTCTCGGGCGCCGAGCTCAAGGACCGCCTCGACGGCACCGAGTTCGGCATCGACGCGCGCGTCGTGCTCAACGCCACCGGCCCGTGGGTGGACCACCTGCGGCGCATGGAAGACAAGCACTCGATGCCGTCGATCCGCCTCTCCAAGGGCGCGCACATCGTCATGAAGCGCAAGTCGCCGTGGAAGGCCGCCATGGCCACCCCGATCGACAAGTACCGCATCACGTTCGCCCTTCCGTGGGAGGACCAGCTGCTGCTCGGCACCACCGACGAGGTGTACGAGGGCGACCCGGCGGACGTGCGCGCCACCGAGAAGGACATCCAGCAGATCCTGGACGAGGCGGCCTTCTCCATCAAGGGCGCCGACCTGGACCGCTCGCTGATGACGTACGCCTTCGCCGGCCTGCGGGTGCTGCCCGGCGGCCCCGGCGGCGTCGAGAAGGCCAAGCGCGAGACGGTCGTCTCCGAGGGCGCCGGCGGCATGCTGTCGGTGGCCGGCGGCAAGTGGACCACGTACCGCCACATCGGCCGCGTGGTCATGGACAAGCTGGCGAAGCTGCCCGGCAGCCCCCTCACCGACGACATGGAGCCGGTCAAGTCGCTCGTGCGCCGGGTCCCGCTGCCCGGTGTCGCCAACCCGAACGCCGTCGCGCACCGCCTGCTGGTGGACCGCGATCCCGGCGCGCGCATGGACCCGCTGACCGCCCGCCACCTGGCCTCGCACTACGGCTCGCTGGCCTTCGACATCGCGCGCCTCGCGAACGAGGACCCGGCGCTGGCCGAGCGGATCCACCCGGACGGTCCGGAGATCTGGGCGCAGGTCGCCTACGCCCGGGACAACGAGTGGGCCGAGACGGTCGACGACGTCCTGCGCCGACGCACCACCGTGACGGTCCGCGGCTTGGACGACGACTCCGTGCGCGCGCGGGTCGAGGAGATGCTGAGCCGCAAGGCATAGCTCGTACGCAGGTGGGGAAGAGGGGCGGTTCCGAGGGGAACCGCCCCTCTGTCGTGGGCTGTGGCTCGTGTCGTCTCAAGGCTTAGGCTGACCCACGTACGCAAGGAACTTCGGAAGGAGACCTGGGTGATCGAGCTTGAGGGCGTGCCCGAGCTGATCGACCCGGTCATGGTGGCCGCGTTCGAGGGCTGGAACGACGCGGGTGACGCGGCCTCCGGCGCGGTCGCGCACCTGGACCGGGAGTGGAAGGGCGAGGTCTTCGCGGCGCTGGACGCCGAGGACTACTACGACTTCCAGGTCAACCGGCCGACGGTGTGGCTGGACAACGGGGTACGGAAGATCACGTGGCCGACGACGAGACTGTCGGTGGTGCGGATCGGCGGCGCGAAGCCGCGTGACCTCGTCCTCGTTCGGGGCATCGAACCGTCCATGCGGTGGCGGTCGTTCTGCAACGAGATCCTGGGCTTCGCGCACGAACTGGGCGTGGAGATGGTCGTGATCCTGGGCGCGCTGCTCGGGGACACCCCGCACACGCGGCCGGTGCCGGTCAGCGGGGTCACCTCGGACCCGGACCTGGCGCGGACGATGGACCTGGAGGAGACCAAGTACGAGGGCCCGACGGGGATCGTGGGCATCCTCCAGGAGGCCTGCACCCACGCCGGGGTGCCCGCGGTGTCCCTGTGGGCCGCGGTCCCGCACTACGTCTCGCAGCCGCCGAACCCCAAGGCGACGCTGGCCCTGCTGAACCGGCTGGAGGATCTGATCGACATCCGGATCCCGCTGGGCGAACTCCCGGAGGACGCGCGGGCGTGGCAGCTCGGGGTGGACCAACTGGCCGCGGAGGACAGCGAGGTGGCGGAGTACGTCCAGACGCTGGAGGAGGCGCGGGACACGGCCGATCTGCCGGAGGCGTCGGGCGACGCCATCGCGCGGGAGTTCGAGCGGTACCTGCGGCGGCGGGATCCGTCCGCCGGCGCGGAGCCGGGCGACGGGTCGTACCTGCGGGACACCTCCAGCGGGCTGACGCGGCCCCCCAAGCGCAAGCCGGACCCGTCGGGCGAGGACCCCTCGCCCCCGGAGGAGGACGACACCCCGGACGCCTGAGCGGGGCCCGGGA
>NZ_JBHYVA010000018.1:0-30515 GCF_042750055.1 Streptomyces sp. NPDC059456 | reverse complement strand
GCCGGGTGCTGGGGTGGGCCGCGGTGGTCCCGGTGTCGGACCGGTGCGCGTACGCCGGTGTCGTCGAGCACTCCGTGTACGTCCACCCCGGCGCCCGCGGCCGCGGCGTGGGCCTGGCGTTGCTGACCGCCCTGCTCGCCTCCGCCGACGCGGCGGGCATCTGGACGGTGCAGTCCGGCATCTTCCCGGAGAACACCGCGAGCCTCGCCCTGCACCGGCGGGCGGGGTTCCGGGTCGTCGGCACCCGCGAGCGCATCGGCCGCCGCGACGGGAGGTGGCGCGACGTCGTCCTGGTCGAGCGCCGCAGCCCCTAGACGGCGCTGCCCGTCAGGAGTGCGTCCCACTCGTTGCGGGTCGGGCCGTCGTGTCCGGGTACGAAGTCCGGGCGGGCGGCCAGCCAGGCGGTGACGGCCCGGTCCACCTCCCCGGTGCCGTAGGCGTCGGCGGCCGGCCGTACGAGGTGGCGCACCTGGGCGCGGGCCCGCATGACGACGGGATCGTCGAAGGCGCAGGCGCCCCGGGCCGGGGCCGGCCGGTCCGCGCCAGTCCGGTCCGGGGGCGGTGCGCCCTCGGTGAGGTTCTGCTCGTTGGCCCGGTCGGCCGTGACCTGCGCGTCGAACCACGGGCGCAGGGCCTGCGCCGTCCATGCGTGGTAGACCGCGGGGTCCGCGGCGATCTCGTCGGCGTGGGCGGCGAGGTGCTGGGCGGCGCGCAGGCCGAGCGCCACGCCGTGGCCCAGGGTGGGGTTGGTGTGGACGAGGCTGTCCCCGGCGTTGACCAGGCCGGTGACGACGGGCCCTGCGTCGTCGGTGAGGGAGGTCCAGCGGTTGTCCAGGCCGGCCATGGCCAGGACGGCGGACTGCGGCTCGGGGGCCAGGTCGAGCCAGGCCGCGGTGGCGGGGAAGCGGCGGGCGGCGGCCTCGAACGCGGCGGGATCGGTGAGCGCGCCGCGGGTGGGGTCCCCCGTCGACAGCACGAGGTGCAGTGCGAAGGTGTCGTTGTCGGACGGGAAGACCCCGGCGAGCGCGAACGGGGCGGACGAGCCGGTCTTCACCCGCCCGGGGTCACGCGGGCCGTCGGCGCGCAGCCGGTACCAGCGGCACAGGTAGGCGATCCCGGCGCGGTGGCTGTCGACGACGGGCGGGCGGCAGCCGGCCGCGACCAGCCGGCCGGGAACCGGTGAGCGGCGGCCGGCCGCGTCGACGACCAGGTCCGCCCGGTACGTTTCCGTGCCCGCCCGCACGCCGGTGACCCGCGGGGGGCGGCCCTCCTCGACGGCGAGGTCGTCCACCCGGCAGCCCCGCCGCACCTCGACGGTACGTTCCCGCCGCACGGCCGCGGTCAGGGCGGCCTCCAGCACGATGCGGCGGGTGCGCAGCGTGACCAGGTCCTCGTCGCCGGGCCGGTGCGGCGGATGCTCGCCGAACCAGTCGAAGTCGTGGTACTCCCGGGCACCGCGTGCGAGCAGGTCGGCGTAGACGTCGGGGGCCTCCTCGCGCAGCACGGTGCGTACGGGTGCGAGGAAGGAGTGGGGCTGGACGGCCTGCGGGACCCGGGGCCGGTCCCAGTGGAAGAAGTCCCGGTCCGGGTCCTCTCCGGCCTGCCGGCCGTCCTGCTCGAACAACGTGACCGTATGGCCCCGCCGGCCGAGCATGAGCGCCGTTCCCAGCCCGCTGATACCCCCGCCGATCACTGCAACCCGCGCCACTGTGCTCCCCTTCGCGTCGTGTTGCAAAACGATCCTACTACTTGACGATCTTCGATCCCGACGCGGGAACTCCGTTGCGGCCCAAGGGTGTTCGGTGGGGGCCGGGCCGCGGTCAGGCGCGGCAGCGGAGCATTTCCAGCGGGGGGTTGGCGCGGAAGTCCGCCCAGAAGTCCGCGCCGAACGTGCGCACGCCCGCCTCCGACACCTGGATCGGCACCCAGGTCAGGTCGCTGAATCCGGCCGCCCGCAGGGAGTCCTCGTACACCTCGCGGCGCGGGCGGTTGGCGACGAACGAGACCGGCGGGTCGAGGAGCGCGGTGGTGCGGACCTGCGGGCCGGTCTCGGCCTCCCCGCCGGTCAGCTCGCTGCGGAAGCCGTACTTCTCCGGGGTCGGGCCGTCGAAGCGGAAGTCGGGCGACTGGTTCAGCAGGAACAGCTCGCCGCCGGGCTCCAGGCTGCGGTGCACGCGCCGGCACATCAGCTCGGTGGTGGCGAGGTCCGGCGCGTAGTTGAGCAGCTGGACCGCCAGGGCGATGTCGAACCGCTGCCCGAAGGAACGCAGTTCGGACACGTCGCCGACCTCGTAGCGCACGCCCAGCGGCTCGCGCTCCTCCAGTGCCTGCGCCACGGCGACCATCTCGCCGGAGATGTCGACGCCGAGCACCTCCGTGGCGCCGCGCCGCTTGAACTCCCGGCTGTAGAAGCCGGTGCCGGAGGCCAGGTCGAGGACCGACCTGCCGCTCACGTCCCCGACCAGGGCCAGGAAGGCGGGTACCACCGCGTACTGCTCCAGTGGCAGTGCCTTGAAGCCCTCGTACGCCTCGCCGATCCCGTCGTACTGCTGCACGCCCATCGTGACGTCCTCCCCGTGTGTGGTCATGTTCGCGGCAGCGGACCGGCCCCCGCGTTCGGGGCGCGGCGCCGCGGCTCTGACCGGCAGTCTCTCCACACCCCGGCGGACCGTCGTACTGGCAGAACCCACAAAGATCCGGGCCCCGTCCCGGCCTCCCGTACGGGCGCACGGACGCGGCGGCGCGCACGGCGCCGGCGGGGCGACGGTCCGTCAGCAGTGGTCCGGGGAGGGCGCGCAGCACGCGGTCGGCCGTCGCGCGGAGGCGGCGGACACCGCCGGGTTCCGCCGGGCCCCGGTGCGGCCGCACCCTGTCACATGCGGCCGGTCCACGGCTGCGGAACGGGCGAATCCACGCCGGGGCGGAGCCTCCCCGGCAGGATGGGTGCCATGGACCGTGGGGATGTGGGCCGGGCCGGATCGCGGCCGATGGTGGTACGGGTGCCCGTGGAGCCGGTGGAGGCCGCGGTGGAGGCCGACGCGGCCGATGCCCATGCCCGTGCGGGCGATGTGGTCGTGCGCGGCCCGGTGTTCGGGGTGGCGGCGCAGGGCCCCGGCGACGGGCCCCGCTGGCGGGTGCTGTCCGCGGTGACCAGCGGCTGCCCGCAGCAGGCCCGCGACGGCCTGAACTCGCTGCTGTGGTTCCGTGCGAAGGACGACGCGCACGACCGGGCGGAGCGGCGCGCCCTGCTGGCGGCGGTCGCCCGCCTGGAGGGCGGGCGGGTCGACGAACTCGCGGTGGCCGGGACCCGGTACCGGATCGTGCGCGCCGAGGAGTACGCCGTCACGGTTCCCGGCGGCGGTATGGAGGGGCCGCGCCCGACCGATCCGGAACCGCCCGTCCCGGACTGGTCCCGTGTCGCGGCGGGCCCGGACGTCGACGACGGCCTGGTCCTGGACCCCGACGCGCCGGTCACCCCGGCGCAGGCGGTCGAACAGCTGGCGCTGCGCGGCCTGTCCTACGCCGGCGGACGGTTCCCGCAGGACGTGCGCTCCGACTCGCGGCAGGCTCTGGCCGGCCATCCGGACGTGCTGCTGCTGCCGCCGTCGTTCACGATCGTGGAGCGGACCGCGGGCGGCTGGACCCCGGTCAACGGCCCGCACGCGAGCGCGCACGCCGCCCGCAGGGCGCTGGACTTCTCCCTGACGTGGATGTGGCCGCGGCTGCGCGGCCTCATCGCGTACGACGCCGACCTGCACACCGACGCCCGGACCGTGGCCGCGGCCGGCGCGGCCTTCGCCGGGCCGCCGGCGGCGGAGCTGGCCGAGTACGCCGCGGCCGCCGACCGGCTCCGGGCCGGCGGGCGCGTCAACCGGCTGGAGTTCCAGGGCAGCGTGTACGAGATCGCCCGCACCCGCCGCCTGGTGCGCTGGGGCCCCGACGGACCCGAGGGCCCGCGCCCGTCCGACGCCGACACCCAGGACCCCGCACGCCTCCACCCCCCGCTCGACGAGGACGGCCGGGTCCTGCCCGACGGCTGAACCGGCGTACCCCGCTCGGCCGCGCCGCGGGGCGGGATTCACCCGTACGGCCCGGTTCGGGGTGCGGGGGCAGGGAAGGGGATGGCCCGTCCGACCCCTTCCCCGCCACCCGGAGGCTCCGTGCCCGACATGAACGGCCCCTACAAGCCCGGCACTCCCTGCTGGATCGACCTGATGGTCCCCGACCAGCAGGCCGCCCTCGACTTCTACTGCGACCTGTTCGGCTGGCAGGGAGAGGTGGGACCGCCGGAGACCGGCGGGTACTCGGTCTGCCAGCTCAAGGGCAAGCCGGTCGCCGGCATCATGAAGGCCTCCAACCCGGACGGCACCGTGCCCGACCCGATGCCGCCGACCGTCTGGACGACGTACCTGGCGACCGACGCGATCGACGCCACCCTCAAGTCGGTCACCGACGCGGGCGGCAGCGTCATGATGGGCCCGATGGACGTGATGGACCTCGGGCGGATGGCCCTCATCACCGACCCGACCGGCGCGACCGTCGGCCTCTGGCAGGCCGGCAGCTTCGACGGCGCGGGCATCGTCAACGAGCACGGTGCGCTGATCTGGAACGAGCTGAGCACCGGTGACACCCGCGCCGCCGCCGAGTTCTACTCGGCCGTCCTCCCGGTCAGCACCGCCGCGTCGCAGATGCCGGGTGCCGAGGGCTACACCGAGTTCAAGGTCGGGGGCCGGGCGGTCGGCGGGATGATGGACCTCGCCGCCCTGCCGGCCGGGGTGCCGCCGCACTGGCTGCCGTACTTCCACGTGGACGACGTGGACAGCGTCCAGGCCGCCGCCGTGCGGGCCGGCGCCGACGTCATGGCTCCGGCCTTCGACATGCCGGCGGGCCGGATGGCCGTCCTGTCGGACCCGCAGGGCGGCACGTTCGCGGTGATCACGGCCTCGGCACCCGAACAGCCCGCCTAGCCTGCGCGACGCCCCGGCGCCGCTGCCCGGTGCTGCTGCCCGGTGCTGCTGCCCGGTGCTGCTGCCCGGTGCTGCTGCCCGGTGACCCGGCCCGTGGCCACGCCGCCGGGCAGCGGCGACCGCGCCGGGGCCTCCCGGCCGGGAGGCCCGCAGCGGTGCGGTCAGGCCGTGGCGGGGCCGAACCACACGGGGAGGTGGGCGAGGAGGTCCTGCTGGTCCTCGCCGACCCAGGCGACGTGCCCGTCCGGGCGCAGGAGCACCGCGGGCGCGTCGAGTTCCTCGCTGACGTCGACGACGTGGTCGACCCGGTCCGCCCAGCCCGCCGCCGAGAGACGGCCGGTCTGGTCGAGGAGCAGGCCGCGGCCCGCGTGCGTCAGGTCGTACAGGCGGCCCCGCTTCAGCCGGATGTCCCGCAGCCGCCGGCCGAGGAGCTCGTGGCCCGCGCCGAAGTCGTAGCGGACCGCGATCGCGGAGATCTTCTCGATGAGGTACCGGTTCACCTCCTCGAACTCCACCAGTTCCGCCATCAGCCGGCGCACCGCCTGCGCGCCCGGCTCGGACGACATCAGCTGGATCTGCGCGCGGGTGTTGTCCAGTACGTCGGCCGCCACCGGGTGCCGTTCGGTGTGGTAGCTGTCCAGCAGGCCTTCCGGTGCCCAGCCGGCGACCTCCGCGGCCAGTTTCCAGCCCAGGTTGAACGCGTCCTGGACACCGAGGTTGAGGCCCTGACCGCCGGTCGGCGGGTGGATGTGCGCCGCGTCGCCGGCCAGCAGCACCCGGCCGACCCGGTACCGCTCGGCCTGCCGGGTCGCGTCGCCGAAGCGGGAGAGCCAGCGCGGCGAGTGGGCGCCGAAGTCGGTGCCGCCGTACGCCCGCAGCTGCTGCTTGAACTCCTCCAGGGTCGGCGCGGCCGCGCGGTCCTCGGCGACCCCCTCGGCGGGCACGACCACCCGGTACTCGCCGTCCTCCATGGGCATGGCGCCGAACCGCAGCTGGGTCTTGCGCACTTCGGCCGTCACCGCGGCCAGCGTCTCCGGGTCCACGTCCAGCTTCATCACGCCCAGCAGCGTCTCGACCCGGGAGGGCTCGCCGGGGAAGGCGACGCCGAGCAGCTTGCGCACCGTACTGCGGCCGCCGTCGCAGCCGACGGCGTAGCGCGAGCGCAGCCGCGTACCGTCGGCCAGCTCGACGCTCACGCCGTGCGCGTCCTGGGCCAGCCCGACCACCTCGCAGCCGCGCCGGATCTCGGTGCCCACCTCGACGGCGTGCTCGGTCAGCAGCCGTTCGGTGGTGGTCTGCGGGATGTGGAGGACGTACGAATGCGCCGTGTCCATCCGCTCCGGCCAGGACTTGGCGAGACCGGCGAAGAAACCGCCGACCATGTACTGCTTGCCGAGCGCGAGGAACCGGTCCAGCAGACCGCGCTGGGCCATGACCTCGATGCTGCGCGCGTGCAGGCCCTGGGCGCGCGACTGCTGCGTCGGCTCCGTCTCCTTCTCCAGCACGAGCACCCGCACGCCGTGCAGGCGCAGCTCGCAGGCCAGCATCAGGCCGGTCGGCCCGCCACCGGCCACGATCACGTCCGCGTCCAGGTGTGCGTCCGGGCCTGCGTCCGCGTCCGAGCCCGTGTCCGGGTCTGCGCCCGCGTTCACGGTCGTGTCTGCGTTCACGGTCGTGTCTGCGTTCACGGTCGTGTCTGCGTCGGTCATGAAAACCCCCATTGAGCGTGTTGCCTTCCGCCCGGCCGCTGCGCGCCCGCGACCGGCCCGTACGCCGTCGAAACCGTACGTACTTCGCGAATCCCGGATTTCCGGCTGTTTCCGGGTCCGGACGGAGATTCTGCAACATGACCGGGGCCTTGCCGCAAGGCCCCCTGTGCGCTATATCTTGATAGTGGCAAGGAGTGGGCAACGACCTCCTTGCCTTTGTCATGTGTGCTGCCGCATGCGGGCCCAGAGCCCGCTCCGCGGGACGCCGAGGCGGGCTCGGACCAGGCGCGCCTACGCCGTGACCCTGGCGGGTTCCGGCGTCCGGGCGGCGGGGTCGTGCGGGTGGATGCCGGGGGCGGGGCGGGGGCGGGTGGGCCACCACAGGCTCCGGCCCAGGAGGGCCGCGACGGCGGGGACCAGCACCAGCGACAGCAGCAGCGCCGACAGCAGGATGCCGAGCGTCATCGCGAAGGCGACCTGCTCGGTGCCCGGGGTCGTCGCGAGGGTGGCGAAGGAGCCCGCCAGGATCAGGCCGGCCGTCGCGATGGCCGGGGCCGTGTGCCGCAGCGCGCGGGCCACGGCGGCGCGGGCCGGGCCCGGGCGGCGCATCTCCTCCCGGATCCGGTCGGTGATCAGGATGTTGTAGTCGGTGCCCAGGGCCACGACGAACAGGAACAGCACCAGCGGGAGGGTGAAGCTGACGCCCGGCCGGCCGAGGCCGTGCTGGAAGAGGAGGGTGGCGGCGCCGAGGGTGGCGGCGAAGCCGAGTCCGACGGACAGCATCAGCACCAGCGGTGCGAGCAGGCTGCGCAGGAGCAGCAGGAGGATCAGCGCGATCAGCGCGGCCGCGACCGGGAAGACGATGGCCAGGTCGTGGTCGACGGCGGCGGCGATGTCGGCGAAGACCGCGGCGGTTCCGCCCACATGGGCCGTCGTCCCGGCGGGCGTGTGGGCGGCGACCGCGGCCCGGATCGGTCCGGAGACCAGGTCGCGGGCCTGCCGGCTCTGCGGGTCCGCGGTCGGGTAGACGTCGATGCGGGCGGCGCGGTGGTCCTCGTTCAGTACGGTCTGCCCCACCTGCCCCACGCCCTCGACCCGGGTGAGGGCACGGGAGAGACCGCCCAGCCGGTCGGCGGTGAGGGTGCCCCCGTCCTTCGCGGTGACGAAGACGCTCGTCGGGTCCGACACCCCGGCCGGCAGCGCGCGGGAGACCTCGGCGGCGGTGGCCGCCGCCGCGGTACGGGCCCCGGAGTCGCCCTGCCCGTAGTCCATGCGGATGCCGGTCATCCCGGCGGCCAGTGCGGCGAGGAGGGCGACGGAGGCGGTCAGCATCATCAGCGGGCGTCGCGCGACCAGCTCGCCGAAGCGGGCGGACCGGCCCTCGGCCGGCTCGTGGCGCAGGGCCCGGGAGGGCCAGAACATCTTGCGCCCGGCGGCCGCGAGCAGCGCCGGCATCAGGGTCAGGCTGCCGAGCAGCATCACCAGGACGGCGACGGCGATCGCGGGGCCCAGCGAGCGGAACTGCCCGAAGGTCGCCACGCCCAGCGTCGCGAACGCGGCCACGATGGTCAGCGCCGCGGAGGTGATCGCGGTGCCCACCCGGGCGGAGACCTGCGCGGCCGCCTCGCGGGCGGACTGCCCGGGCCGGGCGCGCAGTTGCTCGCGGAAGCGGAACATCAGGAACAGCAGGTAGTCGATGCCGATGCCGAGCAGCACCGGATTGATCAGCCCCGGGGTGCTCGCGTCGAGCTTGAGTCCGGTGAGCATGGCGGCGCCCGCGACGGCCGTTCCCGCCACGCCGATGATCATGGCGGAGGCGAGCAGCGGCAGCACGGCCGCCAGCACGCTGCGGAACACCAGTACGTTGAGCAGCACGATCAGCACCGTGACGAGGATGCCCCCGAGCTTCGTGGCGGTCTCGTGGGCGTCGGCGGTGTCGACGCCGTCGGCGAGGCCCCCGGTGAAGCCCGTACGCATCCCCGCCTCGGCGAACTGCGTCCGGGCGGAGTCGCGGAAGGCCCGGTAGACGCCCTGGACCCCCTCGTCCGCGGGATTGCCGAGCAGCGCGACGGAGAGCAGTTCGAAGCTCCGGTCGGGCGCCGTCATCGCCGGGGCGATCCGGGGCGTCTGGGAGCGGTCGGGGACCATGAACCGCGGCTTGTCGTCCTTCCTCGGCATGACCACCCGGCGCTGGGCCAGCTTCGCCGCCTCGGCCCCGATCCGCTCGTGGTCGGCGGCGGCGAGGGGCTTGCCGTCGGCCCGGGCCACGAGCAGCGTCACGGTGGTCGCGTCGGGATCGGCCCCGAACTGCTCCTGGGCGATGTGCAGCGCGGCGGCCGAGTCGTAACTGCGGGGCAGGAACTCCGCGGTCTGGTTCTGGGTGACGCGGGCGAGCAGGAGCGGGGCGAGGGCGCTCAGCGCGAGGCCCAGCACCGCCCAGAGGGCGATGACCTTCCAGGGGTGTCTGGTGGAATATCCGGTCAGGGCGCGGATCACGATGGGTCCTCCGGCGGACGCGTTGGCTTGCAGGATGCGGATGTCTGCCGGGGGCTCCCGGCCGGTGTCCAGACCATCAGTGCGGGGTGCGGTCGGGCGTCGGGGCAGCGGATGATCCGCACCGGGGGCCTGGGTCCCGGACCGGGTGGCGACCGGGACCCTGGTCCTAGTCCCGGTCCTGGCCGCGGTCCTGGCTGCGGTCCTGGTCACTCGGGGGTTGTGCAACCCTGTGCGGGTGGGGCCGGGAGCAGGCCGGACGCAGGGGACAGGGAACAGACATGCCCAGAAGCCGAGATCTCGGGCCCGACGCTGCCCGGGAGCTGCCGTACGACGGCCGTGACGACGGCGGTGACGTCGGCCGTCACGTCGGCGGCAACGGCTACGTCGACAGCGACGGCGCGAGCGCCGCCGCCGGGCCTTCGTGGACGCGCAACGACGCGCTCGTCGCCGGCGGCGCGTGCGCGTTGAACCTGCTCAGCTACGTGTTCTTCAACGACCCCACCGGCCGGGGCCAGGGGCAACACGTCGTGAACGTGGCCGGGTTCCTGCTCGTCGCACTGGGGGCCGTGCCGTTGCTCGCCCGGCGCAGCCATCCCGTCGCGGTGCTCGCCGCCGTACTGGCGCTCGACGCGACGGCCAGCCTGACCGTGCCGCTGTCCACCCACTTCGGTGCCGTGCTGATCGTCGCCCTGTACGGGGCCGCCCGCGCCCGCCCCGGCCGGGTCGCGGCGGTCGTCGGCCTCGCGACGGCGTCGGTGACGCTGCTGAGCCAGAGCCAGGGCCGGATCCCGTCCTGGCAGGCCGCCGTTTCCGCGCCCGCCTCCACCTTGATCATCATCGGCGCCGCCCTGGCGGTCAACCGCTGGCAGCACGAGGTCGCGGCCAACCGCACGCTCCTCGCCGACCGCGCCGTGGCCGACGAACGCCGCCGCATCGCACGGGAACTCCACGACATCGTGGCCCACCACATCACCACCATGCAGCTGATGGCCGGCGGCGCCCGCGCCAACATCGGCCATCCGGAAGTGGTCCGCGACGCCCTCGTCACCCTGGAGTCCTCGGGGCGGCTGGCACTGCGCGAAATGCGCCAGCTGCTCGACGTACTGCGGGCCGGCGACGAGCCGGAGGCCGAGCTTGCGCAGCCCCAGCCCGGCGCCGACGACCTCGACCGCCTGGTCGCCGAATCGCGGCTCGCCGGACTGCCCACCGAGTTCGGCGTCCACGGCGAGCGGCGCCCGCTGCCGCCGACGGTCGGCCTCACGGTGTTCCGGATCGTCCAGGAAGCCCTGACCAACGCCCGCAAGTACGCGGGACCCGCGCGGGCGTCCGTACGGCTGACGTACCGGCAGGACCGGGTCACGGTGGAGGTGCGGGACGACGGCGGGGGCACGGCGCTCCAGGACGCGGCGCCGTCGGCGGGTTCGGGCGGCTACGGCCTGATCGGCATGCGCGAGCGCGTGGCGCTGCACGGCGGCACCCTCACCACGGGACCGCAGGCAGACGGGGGCTTCGCCGTGGTGGCCGAGCTGCCGCTGAGTTCGGACGAGGCGGCCGAGGCGGCCGTCCAGCACGAAGGGGCACGGCGATGACCGAAAACGGAACGCACACGGGAACGGACGCGGGCACGGACTCGGGCACGGACTCGGGCACAGCGACGGGCACGGCGACGGGCACGGGCGCGGGCACCCGCATCAGGGTCCTGATCGCGGACGACCAGCCGCTGGTGCGGCGCGGGCTGTCGCTGATCCTGTCCCCCGAACCGTCCTTCGAGGTGGTCGGCGAGGCCGAGAACGGCGCGCAGGCCGTCAACCTCGCCCGGCAGCTGCGCCCCGACGTGGTGGTGATGGACATCCGGATGCCCGTCCTGGACGGGGTCGGCGCGACCGCCGAGCTCGCCGCCACGGTGCCCGGCTGCCGGGTCCTGGCCCTCAGCACGTTCGACCTCGACGAGTACGTCGTGGGCGCCCTGCGCGCCGGCGCCTCCGGGTTCCTGCCCAAGGACAGCTCCCCGGAGGACCTGAGCGCGGCGATCCGCACGGTCCACGCCGGCGAGGCCGCCGTCGCACCGCGCCTGCTCACCCGGCTGATCTCCACGTACGTACGGGCATCCCGCGGTCCGCGGCCGAACCCGGCGGGGGCGATGGGGACGACGGGGACGGGTGAGCTCACGCCCCGCGAGATCGAGGTGTGGCGCCTGATGGCCACCGGCCACGACAACGCCGGCATCTCCGGCGCCCTGGACATCAGCCTGTCCACGGTCAAGAACCACATCACGAGCATCTTCGACAAGCTGGCCGTCCGGGACCGCGCACAGGCGGTCATCGCGGCGTACGAATCGGGCCTGGTCACGGCGGGCGGAGCCGTGTAGCAGGCCCTACGGGCCGGAGCGCGGCATGCGGACGACGGCGGCCGCTGCGTCCAGGTCCACCGTCGTCCTGCGGGACGGCGCCCCGTCTCCCGCCCCGCTCGCGCCCCGCTCCCGCTCGCGCCATAAATCGAACACATGCTTGAATTGGTGGATGCAGTGCACCTCCACCCCCTACTCCCCCGCCCCTCCCGCCTTCCCCGACGATCTGGTCGGGCTCCAGGCCGACTGGCTCCGTACGTACCGGGAACTGGCGCGGCTGCCCGAGTCGGCCGGCAACACGGGGCTCCGGCGCCGGCTGATCGGCCTCTCGCGCGCGATCGCCGCCCATCCGTACTGGTCGCGTCCGGTCCGTGCGGCGGGCGGCCCCGCCGAGCTGCGCCGCGCGGCGCGGTTCCGAGCGTGGGCGAGGGCGGCATGACGGGCGCCTGCCCCGGCAACGACCGGGGCCACGGCACGCCGGGCCCGGCCGCCCGGCTGGTCGTCCATCCCCCGGACCACCGCGGCTGGCGCCGCGTGCGGTACGACGGGCAGAGCCTGGGCACCGCGTACCGGATCGGCGACATAGCCGTCTTCCTCGCCGCCACCGGAATGCAGGACGCGGAGGACTTCGACCTGACGGACCCGGCCCACGTCGACTGGCGCGGCGGCGGCCCCGACTGCTGGACACCACTGCCGCCGTGACGGGGCGCTGCCCGGGCAAGGGAACGAGGGCAGGGCGAGGGCAGGGCGAGGGCGAGTACGGGGCCTGACCGTGTCGGTGGTGTGTCGGGAGGCGTCGGGGGGCGTCGGTGCGATGTCGGCGGGGTCCGGCACTTTCGAGGGGTCCTCTTCTCACCCCGAGTTCCGGGAGCGCCCATGGCCATCACCGTCCGTCCGGGAAGCACCGTCATGTTCACCGGCGATTCGATCACCGACTGCCGACGGCTGGAGAGCGAGGACGGGCTCGGGTTCGGCTACCCGCTGCGCATCGCGGGCGAATGGGGGCACCGGCACCCGGACCGGCCCGTGACCTGGCTGAACACCGGGATCGGGGGCCACAAGGTGATGGACCTCGAAGCCCGCTGGCGCAGGGACGTCCTCGACGCGCACCCGGACGTGGTGTCGGTCCTCGTCGGGGTCAACGACATGGGCTGGCACTCCATCGATCCCCTGGGGTACGCGATCTCCGCGGAGGAGTTCGAAACGGGTTACGACCGCCTGCTCACGCCCCTCGCCGAGGCGGGCACGCAGCTGATCCTCATCGAGCCGTTCCTCCTGCCCGTCCACGGTGCGATCGAGGCAGGTCCCGTGCTCATCGGCGAGAAGGAGCGCGAGGCCTGGCGCGCCGACCTGGACCCGAAGATCCAGGTCGTGCGCAAACTCGCCCGCCGGTACGGCGCGCAACTCCTCGCCGCCGACGGCATGTTCGCCGCACTCGCCGCGGCGGCCGGGCCGGAGCACTGGGCCGCGGACGGCGTCCACCCGACGCCGGCCGGTCACGCCGCGCTCGCCGCGGCCTGGCTGCGCCTGGTCGTGTGACCGGCCTCCAGCCCCCGGGCGGGGCGGGTCAGGGACCGACGTACTCGTAGATCCCGCCGTGGGGGTGCCGCAGTACCGCGCGGTGTCCGTTGGGCGTCGGGGAGGCGGGCACCACCACCTCGGCGCCCGCCGCCACCGCCTCCCCCACGGCCGCGCCCAGGTCTGCGACCGCCAGGGTGGCCGCCACCCCGGCGATTCGCTGCGCAGCCTCGTCCGGGCCGCTGAACAGCAGGAACGGGCCGACGCTCGCCAGCGTGACCCCGGCGAAGGCGAAGCGGGACGCGGGGCTCCCGGTGAGCTTCTCGTAGAACGGAACGGCCGCTTCCAGATCCTCGACGCGCTGCCGCACCACCACTGATTCGATCGTCATGCGTTCCTCTCCCCCTGTTGAAGAAGTTGTTCGTCGCGATCTCCACAATGATTGCTGACAGTTGCTCCTCGCTGAAGGGGGACCAGCTCCAGCAGGCGCGGGTCGACGCCCCGGGCCCGGGTGAGGACGTCGCGCCCGCCGATTCGGTCGGGCTCGCGCTCCCCGTCGTCCTCGCGCGACCAGGGTCGCCGTCGGCGCGCGGCTGTCCGCCGCCGCGGCCGCGCGGGGCAGGGCGGGGCTCGTCAACGGCCTTCCCGGGATCGTGTCGTGGCGCGAGGACGGCTCCCCGCTCTCGGTCGCCGCGTTCAGCGTCGCGGGCGGCCGGATCGTCGGCATCTCGATCGTGGTCGACCCGGCCGAGCTCGCGTCGATGGGCCTGCCGGAGCGTGGGTGACCCCGCGGGCTATCCGCGGAGGGCCTCGCGGAGGGTGACGGCGAACTCCCCGGGGTGTGTGGTCAGGCCGGTGTGGCCGCCGGGAAAGTGCACGAGGTCAAGGCCGAGGCGCTCGGCCAGGAATGCGGCCGGACGGTACGGCAGTTCACCGCGGGAGTCCCGGCCGCCGGCGAGGACGAGCCGGTCCGACACCGCCGCCAGGCGGTCGACGTCGGGGGCGTGGCCCATGAAGGCGGGCACGATGCGCTCCACGAAGTACGGCAGGTTGGCCATCGTCCGCTCGGCCCGCGCCGCCGCACCGGGCGGCAGCTCGACCCCGGCCCGCGGCGCGGGCGTGTCCGCGGGCGTGGTTGCAGCCGTGGGCGCGGGCGCGGCCGCGGGCGTGTCCTCGCCGTCCTCCGCCTTCAGGCCCGCGGCGAACTCGGCCATCGCCGGCATCAGACCCCGGGTGCGGAACGTCTCCTGGACGCGGGCGAGGAGGGCGCGGTGTACGGGCGCGTCCGGAAGGACCTCCACCAGCGGTGGTTCGTGGGCCACCAGGCGCCGGACGCGTTCGGGACGGGTGGCGAGCAGGTGCACGGCGGCGATCGCGCCCGAGCTGCTGCCGAAGACGAGGGCGGGTTGCGCCGGCGAGAGCAGGTCCAGGATCCGCAGTGCGTCGTCGGCGTGCTCGGCGACGCACTGCCCGGCCCCGGGGTCGTCGAGCGTGCTGCGTGACATGCCGCGGGGGTCGTACGTGGCGACGGTGTACTCGGCCGCCAGGTCGTCGGCGACGCCGTCGAAGGAGGCCGCACCGCCCGATCCGCCGGGGACGAGCAGCAGGAGGGGTCCCCGGCCGCGTACTTCGTAGTGCAGGGTCGCGCCGTCCGCGCGCAGGGTGCCGGTCGTCGGGGCGGTCATGCGGAGTCTCCTTCTCCGTACGGGGGCCAGTGCTCCAGGAGGGTGTGCAGGGCGTCGAGGGCGCGGAGCCAGGAGCTCTGCGGGGCACGCGCGTGCGCGAACCCGCCCGCGGCCTCCAGTGCGACGAACCCGTGGAACGTGCTGCGCAGCAATCGGACCGCGTCCGTCAGATCGGGCTCGGCGAGGCCGTAGCCGCGCAGCATCCCGTACGTCAGTTCGACGGCACGCCGCGGGCCGGGAGCCTGCGCAGCGAGCACGGGGTCGATCTCGATGGGCGTCTGGGTCGCCGCGTAGCGGCCGGGATGCCGGTGGGCGTACTCCCGCCAGGCGTTGGCGAACGCGACCAGCGCGTCCTTTCCGGCCCGGCCGGCCGTGGCCTCCGCGATCCGGATCGTCTTCTCGTCCGCGGCCAGCAGCGCGATCCGGCCGCGCAGGTCCTCCAGGTTGCGCACGTGCGCGTAGAGGCTCGCGTCCTTCACGCCGAGCCGCCGCGCCAGCTGCGCCATGGTCACCCGGTCGAGTCCGACCTCGTCCGCCAGTTCGGCGCCCGCGACCGTCACGCGCTCCGCCGTCAGCCCTGCCCGCGCCATGGTCCGCCGCCTTCCCCTCACTCGTTCCTAGGGTCACTAGTTATAACCTAGAGACATTAGGTTTCCCAAGTTCCGTGTGCGGAGGTGGCGTTACGGGCCTCAGGCCACGGGTGCCGGGGTGTGGGTTCCGGTGCCGCCCTGGTTGAGCGCCCGTACGGCCTGCGCGAGTCTGCGCACCCCCTCGGACAGTTGGTCCGCGGGGAGCGTGAACGGCAGCCGGATGTTGCGTTCGAACGCGCCGCCGATGCCGAAGCGGGGCCCCGCGGCGATGACCACTCCGTGGTCGGGCGCGACGGCCGCCAGCCGCGAGGTGAGGGGCTCGGGGAAAGTCGCCCACAGGGTCACGCCGCCGGCCGCGCGCGGCGCGTGGACCTCGGGCAGGTGTTCGGCGAGCGCTTGCCGCAGCACGTCGCGCTGCGTGGCGAGTCGTGCGAGCGCGCCGGGCCGCCGGGTCTGCCCCGCGCTCAGGAGCACGGCGGTGGCGAGTTGCTCCACCACGGGGGTGCCCAGGTCGGTGGCGGGCCGGATCTGTTCGACACGCCTCAGGAGGGACGGGACCGCGCGGATCCAGCCGATGCGCAGGCCGCCCCAGATGCTCTTGGACACGGATCCGACGCTGATGACCGTGGGCAGGGGTGCGGGCGTGAGCGTCGCGTAGGGCACGGGGCTCGGCCCGCCGTCCAGTGCCAGGTCGGTCAGGGTCTCGTCGATGACGGTGGGGCAGGAGAGCCCGAGCCTGCCGCGCACCTCCGTGGGCATGCACATCCCGGTCGGATTGTGGAAGTCGGGGATCAGGTAGGCGAGCTGTGCGGTCCGTCCCGCCGCCCGGAACTGCGCGACGTCCCATCCGGACGGTACGACGGACACGGGCAGGAGGCGGGCGCGCGCCTCGGTGAACGCCTTGATCGCGTGCGGGTACGTCGGGTGCTCGATCAGCACCCTGTCGCGGGGCGAGAGCAGTGCGCGCGCCAGCAGGGCGACCGCGTGCTGTGCGCCGTTGGTGATCAGGATCCGGTCGGGCGACGTGGGCAGGCCGCGCCGCTCGTACCAGGCGGCGACCGCTTCGCGCAGCTCCGCGGTGCCGTACCGGTCGTAGCCGTGCCGCTCCAGGTGCCGGGGCAGTTGTTCGAGGGCGGTGGCGAAGGCGGCGTGCAGGATTTCCACGGGTGCGGGCGGCGCGGCGATGGACAGGTCGACGGCTGCCGGGCCGGCGGGGGCTTCGGGGCCGGCGGCACGCCGCCCGGACGGTGCGTCGTCGGGCAGCCGAACGGTCGCCCGGGTGCGGGCGCGCGTGGCGAGGTAACCGTCCTCGACCAGGGTGCGGTACGCGGCGCCCACGGTGGTTCGGCTGATGCGGAGGGCGGTGGCCAGATCGCGTTCGCTCGGCAGGACGGCGCCGAGCGAGAGCCGCCCGTCCAGTACGAGCAACCGCAGTCGGTCGGAGAGGCGTTGATGGGCGGGTCCGGCTCCGTCCTGCCAGGTCCCCAACATCCGTGCCATGGCGTACGAGCTGGTCTTCACCGAACCAGCGTAGTCAATCTGGCTATGGATTCCGGGTCCAGATGCCGTGGAAGGTTGCCGCATGGCATCAGCACCAGCACCTCCGCCTCCCGCGTCCCTCTCCCGCGAGGGCCGACGGCCCGTGACACCACCGCGGCTGAATTTCGCCGCTCAGATCCGGGCGGGCCGCAAGGCCCGTCGCCTCCCGCAGCTCCTGGTCGGCCTGGTCGGGTACGGGGCCTCCGTCATGCTGCTCGTCGAGTCCGGGCTCGGCCCGGCCAGTTGGAACGTCCTCACGGAGGGCACCGCCAAGACGCTCGGCATCTCCTTCGGCTGGGCGACGAACCTGATCTCGCTCCTGGTGCTCCTCGCCTGGATCCCCCTGCGGGAGCCGCCCGGCCTCGGCACGCTGCTCAACGTCGCCGTCGTCGGCTTCGCGGCGGACGCCACCGCTGCCGTGCTCCCCGACCCCCACGGGCTGCCCGCCCGGACCGGCTACCTCGCCCTCGGCCTCGTCGCACTCGCCTTCTTCGACGCGCTCTACCTCGGCGCGCAGTTCGGGTCGGGCCCGCGCGACGGCATCATGACCGGCCTCGTCCGCCTCACCGGTCTGCCGATCGCGGCGGTGCGCACGGGCATCGAGGTCACGGTCGCCGGCATCGGCTGGCTGCTGGGCGGAACCGCAGGCGCCGGAACCGCCCTCATCGCCCTGACCCTGGGCCCCCTCATCGCCTGCTTCCTCCCCCGCGTCACGGTCCCCCTCACACTCCGTCCGGCCGTCGACCGAGGAGGGTCGGACACCGCGTCATCCTGCCGCCCGTGCCCGATGCTGCATCCCGGACGCCCTCCCGTTCGTTGAGGGGACGGAGACCGAACGACCGACGGACGAAGGGAACCATCGTGGAGCAGAACGCCTGGGACATCACCGGGGAGCTCGCCGTCTTCCTCGACGAGGCCGCCGCCCATGTGCCGGCCGAGCAGCGACGGGTCTTGCAGGTGCTCAAGATCGGGGAGGAGTTCGGCGAGGCCGCCCAGGCGGTCATCGGTGCCACCGGGACCAACCCCCGCAAGGGCCGGTCCCACTCGTGGCAGGACGTGGAGTCGGAGGTGTGCGACGTCCTGGTCACGGCCATGGTCGCGCTGCACCGGCTCGGCGTCGCGGACCCGGCGGCCCTGTTCACCGCGCACCTGGAGAAGACCGCCGCCCGCACCCTGGCCGCCACCACCCCCGTCCCGGAGGCGTGACCGTGTGGATTCCCCGAGAGGAGTGGATCAAGACGCTCCCGCAGACGGTGGTGGCCTCCTGCGTCCTGTTGCTGGACCCCGACGGCCGCGTCCTCCTGCTCCGGTACGGCCCCGGTACGCCCATGTCGGGACGGTGGTGGCTGCCGGGCGGGATGCTCGACCACGGCGAGGACCCGTGGGCGGCGGCTCGGCGGGAGACGAGCGAGGAGACGGGGCTCGAACTGGCCGACGTACCGCGGCTGATCGGCACGGACCACCGCGTCGACGTCGAGAAAACCGGCCCCGTGATCGACTACTTCTTCCACGGCGGCGTCCACACGGGCGAGCGGCCCGTGCGGCTGAGCGACGAGCACGACCGGCACGCCTTCCTGCACCTGGCCGAGCTGCGGGACACCCCGCTCGCCGCCGGCCTGCACACCCTGACCGCCCTCCACGCCGCCGCCCGGTCCGGCACGACGGTCTACCTCCGGGAGGGACGCCCGCTGTGACGGCCCCCGTACGGGACCGCCCACCGTGCGGGACGGCTCCCGTACGGGACCACTCCCGTACGGGACGGCTCCCGTACGGGAGGCCTCAGCCGGCCTCCAGCGCCTGCACCAGCTCGGGCAGGTGGCCGCCGGCCACCACGAGGGCCAGGTGGTCGTGGAAGTCCCGGCTGCTGACGATCAGGCCGTCGCGGACCCGCAGCACCTGGATGTTGGCGGTCTCGAACGTCCGGCCCGTCGCCCGGTGGTGAACCCGGTAGTCCCACTCCGCGACCACCACCTCCGGGTCATCGGTCTCCCGGACGACCACGTTCACGGGGGTCAGTTCCACGGGCGAGCCCGCGGCGACCTGGGCGAACCGCGCCGCGAGCACGGCCCGGCCCTCGAACCTGCGCGGACCGACCGGCTCGAAGACGGTCTCCACGACGGCGTCCTCTGCGTAGAGTTCGGCCAGCTCCGCGTACCGGCCCGCGCCGATGTCCTCCAGCAGCTTGTGGGAGACCTCTCGCGGTGACAGCGTTTTGGGCATGATCAACCTCCGGCCGGATCAGCCACTAGAATCGGACCAGCGGCTCCGTTTAGAACGATACGGACTGGCGACTCCGGTTGTCCAGGGGTCCTGTCGGCCCTCGTGCCGGGAGTCGTGCCGGGAGTCGTGCCGGGGCATGCCGTTGCCCACGGAGGAAGGCGGAGAAGGATGAGTGGCGCTCAGGAGCGGCCGCTGCGGGCCGACGCGGCCCGCAACCGGGCCAAGGTGCTCGACGTCGCCACGGAGGTGTTCACCACCCGCGGCGTCGGCGTGCCGACCGAGGAGATCGCCCGGGCCGCCGGGGTCGGGGTCGGCACGCTCTTCAGGCACTTCCCCACCAAGGAGGCCCTGCTGGAGGCGGTGATGGTGCGCCGGCTGGAAGCGATGGCGGCCATGACCGCGCAGCTGGCGGACCAAGCCGATCCGGCCGATCCGGCCGAGGCCTTCTTCGCCTGCTTCCGCCTGGTGGTGGAACAGTCGGCGGGCAAGAACGAGTTCGCCCAGGCACTCGGCGCGGCCGGGGTGGACGTGCACGCGGCGCTGCGGGAGCCGACCGAGGAGATCCAGGCCAGGCTGGCCGGCCTGCTGTCCGAGGCGCAGCGGGGCGGGCAGGTCCGCCCGGAACTGGGCCTGCCGGAGCTGCTCGCCCTGCTGGTCGGTGCGGGCGCGACGCTGGAACAGCTCGGCGGGGACCCGGCGGCGCGCGAGCGGATCTTCGCCGTGGTCTTCGACGGCCTGCGGCCACGCTGAGCGGCCCGGGGGCCGGTACGCGGTACACGGCTTCCACGGCCCTGCCCGGCCCTGCCGGAGCCGGGGTCCGCCGGGGCGCGAGACGACGCGCGCGAGGCGGCGGGGACAGGGGGCAACCAGGCGGCGGCATACGGGCGAAAGCGGGCCTCCCGCCGGTTCCGCGCCGGTGTCCTCTCGTTACCGGGGGAGGAAGGAGGTCCGCCATGACAGCGCAGGGACCCGCGAACGAACCCACGGCGACCGAGCTCGACGCCCGCTACAGCTCCGCACTCAACCCCCGCCCGGGTGCCGCGGACGTCACCGCCACCGACTGGGCCGAGGCGCGGCGGCAGTTGGAGACCGCCGAGATCTTCTGGGTGTCCACGGTGCGGCCGGACGGCCGGCTGCACGTCACTCCGGTGATCGCCGCCTGGCACGACGGGGCGGTGTACTTCTCGACCGGTGCGCAGGAGCAGAAGGCGAAGAACCTCGCCCACCACGGGCACTGCGCGTTGACCACCGGCGGGAACTCGCTGACCGAGGGGCTCGACCTCGTGGTCGAGGGCACGGCCGGGCAGGTCGCCGATCCGGCGCTGCTGGAGGAGGTGATCGCGGCGTACGAGGCGAAGTACACCTGGCACATCACCTCGCCCGAGGGCACCTTCCACGGCATCGGGGACGCGTTCCGCAAGGGCGACGTGGTGGTCTTCGCGGTGGCCCCGACCACGGCCTACGGCTTCGGCCGGGACGACGGCGTGTACACGCACACGCGGTGGACGTTCTGAGCGGTCCGTCAGGGGCGGCGGCCCCGGGCGGAGATCATGGGTGAGGTCGTGAGGTCGTGAGGTCGAGGCGGCCCGATTCGACCGCCGCGAGATGCCGGTCGATCTCCTCGTCCGCCGCGAGGCCCGCCCCGACGAGCCGGTCCCGTACCTGCCCGACCGTCGCCGCCTCCAGGACGGCGCAGGCCGGGGACGTGACCGGCAAGTGGGCGTCCGCGGTGACGTCGGTCGGTCCTGCCCCGCGCAGCAGCCGCGGCAGTTGCGTCCGTGGGCCGCGTCACCACCGAGGAGCCGCCCGCACCGGCCTCCCGGCACCGCCGGCCCGGGGCGATGCCCAGGACCTCGATGTGCCGGAAGGTCCTCCCGTCCGCCCGGCCGGCCTCAGGCGCGGAGGTCCGGCGGGAAGCCGGTCCAGCGGAGGTCTTCGGGGAGGTGGGCCATGTCGTTGTAGAAGAGCACCGAGGCGGGCCGGTCGGGGGCGTAGCGGATGACGGTCAGTGCGGCGTTGGCGTGGTTGAGGCCCATCCAGCGCCAGTTCGGCGCGTCGAGGGCGTCGCGGACGAGCCAGCCGATGAGGAAGTTGTGGGTCACGACCAGCTCGTGGCGCGGTACGTCGCCCTCGACGGGTCCGGTGAACCGGGCGAGGGCCGCCTGCGCCAGGGCCGGGCCGCCCTCGCGCTCCTCGGCGGGGAACAGGGCCAGACGGGCCAGCATGGCATCGGCGGAGACCGCGGGCAGTTCCTCCCGCCGGGGCACGTACGGGATGTAGTCCCCGGCCGGCTTCGATTCCTCCAGCGGTACGTCGTCCAGCCGGTCGTGGATCAGGCGCGCCGTCTGCGCCGCGCGGGGCAGCGGGCCGTGGTGGACGGCGGACAGCGGAGTGCCGGCGAGCCGCTCGCCGAGCAGGGTGGCCTGGCGGCGCCCGGCGTCGGTCAGCTCGCTCTCGTCGGCCGAGGCCTCGCCGTGTCGTGCAAGGTAGAGGTAACGGGCGGCTGTTGCGGGCATCGGCAGGTCCTCCGTCGGCGTTTGTGATCTTGCGGATACACAGAGGGACGCCGACGTCGGCCGAGCGGTTTCATGCCGGATGCGCGAGAGCCGTCGCCGTGTGCTCGCCGCGTGTTGCGTGGTGCTGCGTGCAGACGGGGACGGCTCTCGGACCCGCGGGTGCGCGGGCGGGCGGGCGGTCCGATCGGGACCGGAATCCGGATCAGGGGCAGCTGATGCGGACGTCGCCCGGGTCGGTGGTGCAGGTGTCGGTGCCGGTGCCGCCGTTGGCGGTGTCGTTGCCCGCGACGCCGTCGGCGGTGGTGAGCCGGTCGTTGCCGTAGTAGCCGGTCAGGGTGTCGTTGCCCGGGCCGCCGTTCAGGGTGTCGTCACCGAAGCCGCCGTCGATGTTGTCGTTGCCCTCGCCGCCGTACACCGTGTCGTTGCCGTAGCCCGCGCGGACGGTGTCGTTGCCGCCGAGGGCGCAGATCACGTCGTTGGAGTAGCCGCCGGTCAGCGTGTCCGCGCCGCTGGTGCCGATGATCGTACAACCGCGGGCGTTGTTGACCGAAGTGGTCGCGGTGGCCCTGTTGTTGGCGGTCGCCGGGTCCTGCTGGGCGGCGGCGACGGTGGCCGTGTCGGTGAGCGTGCCGGTCGCCCGGGGCTCGGCCGTCACCGTGACCGTCGCGCTCGCGCCCGGGGCCAGGGAGCCGAGGGTGCAGTTGGCCCCGGTGGCCGTGGTCGTACAGGTGCCCTGCGAGGGGGTGGCGGAGACGAGGGTCGCGGCGGCGCCGGAGAGCGTGTCCGTCAGGGTGACGCCGGTCGCGGTCGCGGTGGAGGCCGCGGCGTTGGAGACGGTCAGGGTGTACGAGGCGCGGTCGCCGATGCTCACGGTGGCCGTACCGGTCTTCGTCACCGCCAGGTCCGCGCTCGGCGGCGGGGGCGGGGGCGCTGCGTCGCCGCCCTGGTAGCGGGCGAGGGCGAAGGCGTAACCCGCCCCGTAGCCGGCCGCGACGATGTTGCCGTCCGGCTGGACGAGCACCGCGCGCGCCTCGTCGTAGTCCCCGAAGCCCGTGACCGCGAAACCGTCCCCGCTGAATCCCGTGTCGACGGTGCCGTTGGGGTTGAAGCGGACCAGGCCGAAGTCGTTGGCCTCGGAGCTGTTGGGGTCGTCGGCCAGGCCGGCGAGGACGATCTTTCCGTTCGGCTGGAGCGCCATGGCGTTCGCGTTGCCGCCGTCGCCGGGGAACCGGACCGAGGTGCGCCCGTTGCCGGTGCCGAAGCCGGTGTCGGGGGTTCCGTTCGCGTTGTAGCGCAGGAGGGCGACGGCGGCGCCGCCGTTGCCCGCCGCGACGATCTTTCCGTCCGGCTGGACCGCCACGGCGTTGCCGAACTCGGTGCCGCCGAAGTCCGCGGTCACCATGCCGTCGCCGCTGAAGGTCGTGTCCAGGCTGCCGTTGGTGTTGTACCGGGCCACGCCGATGTCGAACGCGGTGTTGCCCACGTACCCGACCGAGACGATCTTCCCGTCCGGCTGCAGGGCCATGCCGCGGGCGATGCCGCCGGCGTCCTGGGGCGAGGCCGGGGTGAACCCCGCGACCACCGCGCCGTCGCCGCCGAGGGTGGGGTCCAGGTTTCCGCTGCCGTCGAGGCGGACCAGCGCGAAGCCACCGCCGCCGCCCTTGCCCGCGGCGATGATCTTGCCGTCGGGCTGCACCGCCACGTCCGCGCCGTCCGCGGAGCCGCCGAACTCGTCGACCCGTACCAGGCCGGCGTTGCCGAATCCCGTGTCCAGGCTGCCGTCGGTGTTGTAGCGGGCCACCGAGAAGAAGCAGCAGCCGCCGCCCTCCTCCGCGACGACCTGGGTGGTGCCGACCACGACGATCTTCCCGTCCGAGGGCTGGACCGCCACCGCGTTCGCCGTGTCGGCGCCGCCGAAGTCGCTGGTCACCGTACCGGCGGTGCCGAACGACGGGTCGAGGCTGCCGTTGGTGTCGTACCGGGCGAGCGCGAAGCCGCCAGCGCTGAGGCCCGCCACGACCAGCTTGCCGTCGGCCTGCCGCGCGATGTCGTGGCCCTCCGCGTAGCCGGGGAAGGAGGTGGTGACGCGGCCGCCGGTACCGAAGGCCGGATCCGGCTCGCCCGGTGCGGCCGACGCCGCGCCGGACAGCGCGAGCACGAACGCGAGCGTCATGCCGAGCACCGCCGCCGCGGCCGTCCTGCCCGGCCGGCCGCGGCGCCGTACCGCCGGTCTCGGATGTGTGTGGGTCATGGGTGTACGAACCTCCGGCCTGGCGGGGGCGTGCAGGGAGCAGCGCACAGCTTCGTACGGGACCGGTCCCGCGCCCGGGGGCCGTGCCGTACGCCACCCGCGAAAGCCTCCGGGAACCACCCCGGCGGAGGAGCGCACGAGGGGAGGAGGTCGCGCCCGCCGGCAGTCCGGGGCGGCGCGGGCCGGTCCGGTGTCGGCGGGTCCTGGCAGGATGCGGTGCAGGACCGGAGCCGCCGCACGGGGCGAGGGGCGCGGACGCTTCCACCGGTACGAGGACGGCGAGTTGGGGGTACGGATGGCCGAGCAGCTGCCGGCGCGGGCCGAACACCGGGTGCGGGACGTCCCGGAGGAACGGGCCGAGGCGCGGCGGAGGGACGGCCGTGGCTGAGCGGTTCCCGCCGATCAAACCGTACGAGCCGTACGAGCCGTACGAGCCGTACGAGCCGTACGAGCAGGGGATGCTCGACGTCGGCGACGGCAACCTCGTGTACTGGGAGGTCTGCGGGAATCCCGACGGCAAACCGGCACTCGTCGTCCACGGCGGGCCGGGTTCCGGGTGCGGCGCCGCGGCGCGCCGGTACTTCGACCCGGACCGGTACCGCGTCGTCCTGTTCGACCAGCGCGGCTGTGGACGCAGCGTCCCGCACGCGAGCGACCCGCTGACCGACATGCGGCACAACACCACCCGGCACCTGATCGCCGACATGGAGCGGCTGCGCGGGCACCTGGGGATCGACCGCTGGCTGCTGTACGGCGGCTCGTGGGGGTCCACGCTGATCCTGGCCTATGCCGAGACGCACGCCGAGCGGGTGTCGGAGGTCGTCATCTCCGGTGTCACCACCACCCGGCGTTCCGAGATCGACTGGCTCTACCGGGGCGCCGGCCGGTTCTTCCCCGGGCCCTGGGAACGCTTCCTGGCGGGAGTCCCCGGCACACCGCGGGACGGGGACGTCGTCGGCGCGTACGCGCGGCTCGTGGAGCACCCGGACGCCGCGGTACGGGAGAAGGCCACGGCCGACTGGTGCGCCTGGGAGGACGCGGTCCTGTCCGGGGAGACGAACGGCGCCTCCCACCCGTACGGCGACCGTCCGCCGGCCGCGCAGCTGGCCCTCGTGCGCATCTGCTCCCACTACTTCTCCCACGGCGCGTGGCTGGAGGAAGGCGCGCTGCTGCGCGACGCCCACCGTCTGGCCGGCATCCCCGGCGTACTGGTCCACGGCAGGCTCGACATCGCCGGCCCGCTCGACACCGCCTGGGAACTGGCCCGCGCCTGGCCCGACGCCGAGCTGACCGTCGTGCCCGATGCGGGCCACCTGGGCAACACCGCGACGCGCATCCATGTCCTGCGCGCCCTGGACCGGTTCGCCCGCGCCTGACCGGGAGCGAGGCCGTCTCCCCCGAACGGGGGGCGGGTACGTGCGCTCTTGGCCCCCGCGGCCCGGCGGCGGGTCAGGGCAGCAGCGGGTCGGGGCGGTCGCCGGTCTTCGCCCGCAGGGCGGCGGTCAGGCGGTCGCGGGCCTGGGTCTGGGCGGCGATCCGGTCGTCGAGGACCGCCAGCCGTTCCCGCGCGACCCGCAGGCCCTTCTCCGAGGGCGGTGCGGCCGCCACATCGCCGTCCAGGCACGGCAGGAACACGCGTACGTCGTCCAGGGTGAGCCCGGCGGCCAGCAGGTGGCGGATGTTGCGGACCCGCACCACGGCCCGCTCGTCGTAGACGCGGTAGCCGTTGGAGGCCCGCTCGGAGGAGATCAGCCCCGCCTGTTCGTAGTGCCGCAGCGCACGAGCCGTCGTCCCCGTCGCCGTGGCCAGCTCACCGATCCGCACCCGTTCCACCTCCCCCGCCACTCCTATCACGCCACCACCGCTCCCCCGTCGACGGGGAGGACCACGCCGGTGACGAACGACGCGGCCGGCGCGGCGAGCCGGGTGATCGCCCAGGCCACCTCCTCGGGGCGGCCGATCCGGGCCAGCGGGGTGTGCGCCAGCTGCCACTGGCGGACCGCGGCCCTCCGCTGCGGCGTCAGGCCCTGGTGCTCGCCGATGGGGGTGTCGATCGCGCCGGGGGCGACGGCCACCACCCGGATCCCGCGGGGTGCCAGCTCGACCGCCCAGCTGCGGGTCAGCAGTTCCACGGCGGTCTTGGTCGCCGCGTAGACCGCGTTGCCGGGCCACCCCCGCTGCCCCACCGACGTACTGACGTTGACGATCACCCCGCCCGACGTCTCCAGGAACGGCAGTGCCGCTTGGGCCAGCAGGACGGGGGCGATGAAGTTGGTGGCGAGCTGAGTGCTGATCATGTCCGGCGTCAGCGTGCCGAGGGCGCCGCTGCGCACGATGCCGGCGTTGTTGACCAGCACGTCCAGCCGGCCGTGCCGCTCCACCACCGCCTGGACGATCCGCTCGGGCCCGCCCTCCGCGGTGATGTCGGCGGGCAGGGGTGTGATCCGGTCGTGCCCGGCCGCGGTCTCGCCGAGCGGGTCGCTCCTGCGTCCGACCGCGATGACGTGGGCGCCCTCGGCGGCGAAGGCGTGGGCGGTGGCCCGGCCGATGCCGCTGCCGGCTCCGGTGACGGCGACGACCCTGCCGCTCGTACGACTCGTGCTGTTCGTGCTGGGCGTGCTGGGCGTGCCGCTCGTGCCGCTCGTGCTGTTCATGCCGGTCAGCGTGCAACCCTGCCGCCAGTGGCAAGGTCAACGGCCGGCTCCGCGAGGTGCGTTGCCGCGCGGCGCGGGAGCAGCAGCGGGGTCGCCAGTACGAGGACACCGGCCAGGCCGATCGCCGTGCGGAGGCCGAGCAGGGCGGCCAGTGCACCCCAGACCGCGGTCAGGAGCGCGGTCGAGGCCTTGGTCGTCACCGCCCAGGCGGACAGGGTGCGGGCGGCCCGGTCGGCCGGGGTGCGCCGGAGGCGGTAGGTGGCGTGGACGGGGTTGAAGACGCCGCAGCAGAGGATGAGTCCGAGTTCGATGCCGATGACGAGGAGCAGCCCCGCGGTGCCCGGGCCCGGGAAGGCCAGGCCGACGGGCCAGATCGCGCGCAGGGACCCGGCCACGGCCAGGACCCGGTGCTGCCCGAACCGGGTGGCGAGCGGCCGGGCCAGCCGCGAGCCGAGCAGCCCGCCGACCGAGGGCAGAGCGAAGGCGAGGCCGTACTGCCACGGCGCGAACCCGAGCCGGCCGAGCATCAGGACGGCCAGCAGCGGCTGGGTCGCCATCACCAGGCCGTTGAACAGGACGGTGTTGAGGAACAGTGGGCGCAGCGTCGCGTCGGCGAGGATGTGGCGCCAGCCGTGCAGCAGGTCCCCGGCCCGCATGCGCGGCACCTCCCGGCGCCCGGGGTGCACGGGGCGCGGCTCGTGCCCGCCCATCGCGCGGATGCCCAGGGCCGAGAGCAGGTGGCTGACCGCGTCGGCCGCCACCGTCGTGACGGGGCCGAACAGGGCGATCGCCGCGCCGCCCAGCGGCGGTCCGAGGATCGTGGTCGTCCAGGCCGTGGACTCGAACCGGGCGTTCGCGACGAGCAGGTCCTCGGCCGGCAGCAGCGTCTTGAGGTACGCGCCGGAGGCGGCGCGGAAGGTGATGTCGGCGGCCGCGACGACCACCGAGACCAGCAGGAGCTGGAGGAAGGTGAGCACGCCGAGTGCGTACGCGGCGGGGACCGTCAGCAGCGCGGCGCACCGCACCAGGTCCATCGCGATCAGCACCGGCCGTTTGCGGCGGAACTCCGTCCACGGGCCGAGCGGCACCGCCACGGCCGCACCCACCGCAGCGCCCACGGAGGACAGTGCGGCGACCTCGGCCGGTCCGGCGTGCAGCGCCCGGAGGGCGATCAGCGGGAACGCGCCGAAGGCGAGCCACGTGCCGAGCGCGCTGGTCCCGTACGCCCCCCAGAGCCACCCGAACCGTCGCCCCAGCCGGTGTCCGCTCCTCATCCCGGTGCCGCCCCTCGTCCGTCGCCGTGTTCCCTGCGCCATTCGCCGTACAACCGATCCGCGATCGGATCCATGAAAGCGAGCGCCGGGGCCCGGGATCAAACAACCACGGGCCCACGAGCCACAACCAAGGGTTGTGGGTCTTAGGGTGGGGGCATGGATCTCGACGCCGTCCGGACCTTCGTCGCCGCCGCCGACTCGGGGCAGTTCCAGGAGGCCGCCGCCGAGCTGGGCGTCACCCAGCAGGCCGTCTCCAAGCGGATCGCCGCTCTGGAGCGCAGCCTCGGCGTGCGGCTGTTCCTCCGTACCGCGCGCGGCGCCGGGCTCACCATCGACGGGCAGGCGTTCCTGTCCCACGCGCGCGAACTGCTGCGCGTGGCGGAGCGCGCGGTGGCGTCCGTGCGCACCGGCAGCCGTCCGCTGCGCGTCGACGTGATCAACCTGCGGGGTGCGGCGTCGGGCCTGATGCGCGGGTTCCACCGCGCGTACCCGGGGATCGAACTCGACGTGGTGACGCTGTTCGACATCGAGACGGCCGTCGCCGCCGTCCGTTCCGGCACGATCGACGCCTCGTTCCGCGCCGTCGCCGCACCGGGCCGGCCCCTGCCCGAGGACGTCGTGTCCGTCCGGGTGGTCGACGAGCCGCTCCAGCTCCTCACCGGCCCCGACCACGCGCTGGCGGGCGCGCGGTCGGTGCCCCTCGCCCGGCTCGCCGGGCACCGGATCTGGATGCCCGGCATCGTCCCCGGGACCGAGTGGGCGGCCTACTACGACGACCTCGTCGCGGAGTTCGGCCTCACGATCGAGGCGACCGGCCCCAACTTCGGTTCCGACGCGCTCCTCGACACCATCGCCGACACCCCGGCCCTGGCCACCTTCATGGGCGAGCACACACGCCTCGTCTGGCCCACCGGCCACGGCCTGCGCCGCATCCCGGTGACCGGTCCGACGCCCGTCTACCCGCACTCGCTGCTGTGGCACCGGGACAACCCGCACCCGGCGCTGGCCACCCTGCGCGCGCACCTCGCCGCCACGGCGGCCGGACCCGGCGGCGAACCCGATGGCGCTGGTGCCACGGCCGCTGCCGCCGCCGGGACCTGGGTGCCTGGCTGGGTGCTGCCGCGGTGACGGCCGCGGCGGCGGGCGGGTGTCAGAGGGTGTGGCCGGGCCAGGGGACGTCGGTCTCGACGGGGGCGGCGTAGTCGATGCCGGGTACGGAGAAGCCGTAGAGGCGCCGGACCTCGGCGCGGAACCAGTCGAGGTCGGCCAGGTCTGCGATGGTCTGCGTGGTGGCGCTCGCCCAGCGTTCGGCGACGGCGGCCTGGACGTCACCGGCCAGTTCGAACGCGTCCAGGCGGACGCGGCCCTCGTCGTCCGGGGTGAGCGGGGCGGCGCCGGTGAGCTGGTCCCACAGGGCGGCGAGCTGGTGGACCGGCGGGACGAGGCCGTCGCCGAGGACGCCGCGCAGCAGGCCGGTGTAGAGGGCGATGCCGGGGATCGCGGTGGAGGACTGGGTGACGGCGGCGCCGTTGACGGAGGTCAGGGCCCGCCCGCCCACCGTCTTGGCGAGCCGCTCGTCGAGGGTGCGGGCGGTGGCTTCCAGGTGGGCCTTGGCCGCGCCGATGGTGCCCTGCCGGTAGATCGCCGCCGTCAGCGGCGAGCCGATGTACGAGAGCGCGGCGGTGGAGAACCCGTCGGCGAGCAGGCCGCGTCCGGCGAGGTGGTCGATCCAGCGCTCCCAGTCCGTGCCGCCCATCACGGCGACGGTCTGCTCCACGTCGTCGCCCTCGGCGGGCCCGGTCTCGACCTCGCGGACCTCGGGCGCGCCCTCGTCGTCGAAGACGAGGGTCTTGGTGCGGTGGGCACCGCCGATCGGCTTGAGGACGGAGGCGTACGTGGCGCCGGTGCCGGGGTCGGTGCGGCGGGGCGCGGCCACCGAGTAGACGAGGTGGTCCAGCCGGCCGCCGAAGCGCTGCTCGACGAGGTCGGCGACCCGGTCCTTCACCGCGTCGGAGAACGCGTCGCCGTTGAGGAGGACCAGGTCCCGGCCTTCGGCGCGGGCGATGTCGGCGGTGGCGGCGCTCCGGTACCAGCCGGCGGTCGCGGTCCGTCGCGCGGGGCGCCTTCTCGAAGCACACGCCGATGCCGCGGATGCCGGCGCGCTTGAGTCCGGCGAGCGTGGCCGCGAGCCCGTACCCGGCGGAGGAACCGATGACCAGCGCGACCGGACCGTCGCCCCGCGGCCCGCTCGCGGGGGCGGGGCAGGCCTGCCACATGTCGGCGACCAGCTGCGCGCACCCGGCCGGGTGGGAGTCGAGGAAGAGGAACCCCCGGTTGCGAGGGGTGAGAACGCGCTCGTTCACGATGGCAGTCCTTGGGTCGGCCGGGACGGGAGCGGCGACCGGCCGGCCGCCGCTCCCTGCCAGTCTGCGACGGCCCGCACGCGGGCAGTGACCCGCGCGGGAACAAGGATCACGAGTCGATCTTGGAGTGTTCCACCACTTGCGCCCCCGAAGCCCCCGGACCACGCCTCGCCGGGACCCCGGGGTTCTCGGGCTCTCGGGCTCGCTCGTGCCGTCAGGCCCGGAACGCCTCGATGACGGTGATCCGTGGGTCTGCGTGGCAGGGGTCGTTCGCCTCAGCGGGCGATCGCCGCGGCCGAGAGGAGGGGGTGCGGGGGGGGGGGGGGTGGGAGGTGGGGGGGGGCGGGGGGGGGGCCGGGGGGGGTTGGGGCCCGGGGGGCCGCCCC
>NZ_JBHYVA010000017.1:0-30583 GCF_042750055.1 Streptomyces sp. NPDC059456 | reverse complement strand
CGGGTGGCTGTGTCTGGTGCGGGCCCGGCGGCGCGCGGCCCCGCGGCGGGGGGGGGGCGGGGCGGCGCGCGGCGGCGCCCCCCCCCACGACGGTGAAGTAGCGCACCAGCCGCAGTTCCAGGTCCTGTCCGAGATCGTTCACCCTTCCAGCGTAGGCGACATGCCGTTTCGGAATGACCAGGTTGCCGAACCGGTCTTGGACGGCCACGTCGTCCTGGGCCTTGACTAGAGGAGCAACGTTTCCCCAAGAAGGCGACAGACGCAATGAAGGCAATCCAGTTCCACGAAGCCGGCGGGCCGGAAGTTTTGCAGTATGACGAGGTGACGGTTCCCCAGATCGGCCCGGGCGAAGTACTCGTCCGGGTGCATGCGGCGGGCATCAACCCGCCGGACTGGTACCTGCGTGAGGGGATGAAGGTCATGCCGGCCGAGATGAGGCCGACGCTGGAGTTCCCACTGATCCCGGGAACGGACATGTCGGGCGTGGTCCAGGCGGTCGCTCCGGACGTGCTGGGGTTCGCCGTCGGTGACGAGGTCTTCGGCATGCTGCGGTTCCCCGGATTCGACGGCCGGACGTACGCGGAGTACGTGGCCGCGCCGGCTTCGGACCTGGCTCACAAGCCGGCCGGCATCGACCACGTGCAGGCGGCCGGAGCGCCGATGGCCTTGCTTACGGCCTGGCAATACCTGGTTGATCTCGGCCACGACGTGCCGTCTCCTTTCACCGGCCGGGTGCACCGGCCGGTGCCGATCACGCCGGGGATGACGGTGCTGGTCAACGGAGCCGCCGGTGGAGTGGGCCACTTCGCGGTACAGCTGGCGAAATGGAAGGGGGCACACGTCATCGCGGTGGCCTCGGGCCGGCACGAGCAGTTCCTGCGCAAGCTCGGCGCCGATGAGTTCATCGACTACACCAAGACGCAGGCCACGGAAGCGGTCAGCGGCGTCGACGTGGTGATCGACACTGTCGGTGGCCCGGACAGCTCACGCCTCCCGACTGTGCTCAAGCGCGGCGGCACCATGCTTCCGGTGTTCTTCGCCGAGTACGACCCGGAAGACATGGCGAGTCTGGGCATCACAGTCTCGAACATCCAGGTGCGTTCCAACGGCCCCCAGCTCGCCGAGATCGCGGGCCTGTTCGACGAGGGCAAGCTCCAGGTCGGGGTGGACAGCACCTATCCGCTACCCGAGGCGGGCAGCGCACACACCCGAGCCGCGCAAGGCCACATCCAAGGCAAGATCGTACTGACGGTGGACTCGTGATTACCGAACTCCAGCAGGTGGTGGTGCACACGCCCACGCCCATGCCCTGGACAAGCTGAATTGGCCCCGGCTGAAAGCCGTTCTGACCGAAAACACCGCCCGGACCCACACGATGCCCGGACACGGAATGCTCACCGAGCGCGTGGCGGTGCTCGACTTCAGGGCAATATATGGGCGTGGCGGCGAGGACGCGGTGGGCATCGGGACGGGTCAGAGTTCCCGGCTTGTTCCTGAACGCCTCGATCATCGCCGGCACCTCCGGGTGTGACACCGGGCCGGGAACCTAAAGAGGGCATCTGATCAACGTTCACGCCTGTGTGGGTGGGGTGTCTGTTTCGATTCGCCAGGTTGGTTCAGATTCTCCCGTGAGTCGCGGCTCATTCTGTTGGCCGTCGCCCGGTGGATCATCGTTCGGGATCTTTGAGGCAGGGGCTCGCAGTCGCGCGCCAGGCCACGGTGCTGCATCAGCCAGCCGATGTTGCCATCATGGTCTCCGGACAGAGACAGCCACTGATACGCGTCCTGCACGACCAGCCCCGACGTGACCTGCAGGATCCAACCCGCCGCACCCTATCCGCCTTAGAGGTCGCTTTCGCCCGAAGTTTCATCCCGAGATGGGCTGTTTGGTGGGCTTCTTGGGGTCTCGCCAGGAGACGGTGCTCTCGCCGGTGAGGCGGCGGGCCATGAGGTCGGTCATCGCAAGATGGATGATGGCTACGGAGCGGGTGGGCAGGGTTTCGTAGTCGCGGGCCAGGCGTCGGTGGAGCATCAGCCATCCGTAGGTCCGCTCGACCGCCCACCGTTTCGGGATCGGGGTGAAACCCCTGGTCCCGGGAGTGCCGGTGGTGATCTCCATGTCGATGCCGAGGGTGGCGGCGTGCTCGACGAGGTGCTGGCGGTAGCCGCCGTCGACCCATACCTTGCGGATTGCGGGGTGGTCGGCGGCGGCCTGGCCGATGAGGCGGGTGCCGGCGACGGAGTCCTGCACGCTCGCCGCGGTGACCAGTACCGCCAGGAGAAAGCCGAGCGTGTCGGTGACGATGCTCCGCTTGCGGCCCGCGATCTTCTTGCCCGCATCGATGCCCTGACTGGCAGCTGGAACGCTGGTGGAGGTTTTCACGCTCTGGGCGTCGACCACACACGCAGACGGCTCGGCGTTCCGCCCTTCCTTCTCGCGCAGGAGGCGCCGCAGGACTCCATTGAGCTGGGCAAACACCCCCTCGTCAGCCCATCTGACGAAGTAGCCGTAACACCCTGGTGCGGCGGGAAGTCATGCGGGAGGTAGGCCCACTGGCAGCCGGTGCGGTCCACGTACAAGATCGCGTTCATGATCTCGCGCAGATCATGCCGTGGAGGCCGGCCGAAGTCCAGAGCCCTACCACGGCGCTCGAAACGCCACGCGGACAGCACCGGCTCAATCAACTCCCAGCGCGCATCGGACAGATCACTCGGATACGGACGTCGCTTCGCCATGCTTCCGGCGTACCGCCGCGGACCGCATGCACCCAGGCGCACAGACGCGGCAGTGGAAGCACACGGGGCATCCACGGCCGGGCATCCTGGGATGAGACAGGCACCAGCATCAGCCCGCCCCACAAGCCCCCCACACCCCACAGGCACCGACTCCATCAATGGTCACTACCGCACCGCAGTCGACCACCTCAAGAATCGCAGCAAATCTCAAGATTCCAGGATAAAACGACCTCTTAGAGGACCTCTGGTTCATGCCGACGCTGCTGGCCAGCACCCCGGACGAGGTGTACGGCACGGACAGGAAGTCCAGGAGTCCCTGGATCCGGCCGTCCTGGAAAGCCGTGTCGAATCCGGTGATCCGCGCGATGAAGTCGGGGGCCGTCGGGTCCAGGTGCTCACAGTGAACGCCCGAATCGGTCCTTCCAGGAGGGCCGTCAGCGACCACAGGGCCCGCGGCCCCGTTCGCAGGTACAGGGCATCCTCCTGCGAAACCGGGCCGGCAACGATCGCTACTCGTTTACCGCGAAGCGTCTCTCGGTCTCGCAGAAGACTTCGGGCAGGCATGAGGAACATCCATTCAATCAATGCAGGTTGCATATATCGGTTCACCGGGACTGAACAGGTCGCTCGATGTGTTTTCAAGATCGATACGGAGTGGATGTTGCTCACGGTCGGCGAAGGCGTCTTCGTGGCGGAGGAGATAGCGGCGGGTGTGGGTGATAGGCGCGTCCGGCGAGGCGGACGGCGCTGGCGGCCGGGGCTCCGGCTGCGCCGACCGGCCTGGGAGAAGGTGGCGTCTCGCACCCAGCGAAGCTTGTTCTCCACGGGCCCCGGTGGGCTCTTTCGCCATGATTGAGGTGCGGCACTGACACAACTGCACCGTACGACAGCCAGCACCTCCCAAGTTCTCGGGGGCGCCGCCCATGACCCTCAGCCATCACACTGAAATCTCTCGTGCGCCACTGACATCACTACTGAAATGAATCTTGCGGTACTTAAATTTTCAGAGCCGCCCGACACTGCTGAAGAGATTTACAGAGGCACTGGGCCAGTGCGTCATGCGCCGGCCCGGGATGGACTGCGCCTCCCAGCCCAGGTACGCAGGATGCCACCGCGGAGTGATTTCGGTTTCGGAGACTCACAACCTCCGTTAGACACCCTTCTGCATGGACGTGGCCGGGTTCGGTTCGTGGGGTTCTCGTGTGAGTAGGGGCGGCTCGCGCCCGCACTCGTCGGGCGAAGGGCTGTCGACGGGTGTCTGCCGGGCGCCGTTGCCTGGCAGGACCGTCGCCGGTCTGGCTGGAACCAACACATGCGGCAAGGGGCGCTCGCCGAATAACGCGTGGTCACCGCGCCAACCCGCCAAGGATTGCACTGCGAGTGCAATCAAGTCAACGCGCCGCCCGGGGGTCCGCCGGGCCGCGCGCCCGCGCGGCGCCATCGGAAACGAGTGCGTCCGATTATCGGACACCGTGCCCCGGATCGGTCGACTTGTCGCTTGTGGGCGACTGGGTTGGATACCCATGAGATTCAACGGGTTACGCTCGCCGCTTCTTTGCCTCGCCTTTGCGATACTCGGCTTGATCAACTTCGTTTCGCAGTGACAAGCTTCAGCGGTCGCCGTCCCACTGGAATTTCTTCCCAAAAGCGGTGAGCGACCCCCCGGGGGGCACATCCACTGGCGACATCTCGCCGACTGGAGCCCGGGCATTTTCTTCGAAACCCGACCGGCGGCCGATCGACGACGTCCGGCCCCAGACCGCGCGGGTCCGAGTTGGCTTGACCGGAATGGCGGCGCGATCCGGCGCATGCCGTTCCACGTCTCTTCACATGCTCAAAAGGATATTTCGGTGCAACAACTGACCCTTCAGGGTGAGGAATTCTTCCTCACCCCGGTTTGCCTCGTTCCGAACGGGCGCGCCCATCTCGGCCACATAGCCGGTCCGCTCCTCAAGATGGACGTGCTCAGGCGTCACATCGTGCGTGGCGGCGGCAAGGCCACCATGATTTCCCTCAGCGATTCCCACGAGTCGCACGTGCTGGTCCGCGCCCACCAAGACGGCGTCGCCCCCGAAGACGTGGCGAACCTCAACCACCACCTCATCGGTCAGGACCTCGCCGCGCTGGACATCGCCTACGACGACCTGATCAACCCGCTCGACGGCCAGTGGGCAGCCGTCTATGAAGCCGTGAACAGGGAGTTCCTTGCCGGAATCGTCGAATCCGGCAGTGCCGCGATACGAAGCGAGCCCATGCCCGTACTGCGGTCCGAGGATGCGGGTGCGCACGCCGGATCGATGAGGCCCAGGGTGGGCGAGGCGATCGTCAGCGGCTGGCTCAAGGGGAAGTGCCCGGACTGCGCGCAGCCCCTCGTCGGCTTCTTCTGCGAATCCTGCGGAGGGCACTTCTCGCCGGCCGAAATGATCGAACCGTCCACGGCACACTTTTCGGGTGCGCTGGAATTCGAAGACCTCCGCTCGCTGTACCTGGAGCTACGGGGCGGCCCCGACAGACTCATGGCGCACCTGCGGGAAATCTGCCGGCGCCCCGATTTCCTCGCCATCGCCCACCGCTACCTCCAGTCCCATGGCGCTGCCATCAGACTGACCGTGCCGAGTCCCTGGGGAATTCCCTGGGAGAGTGACGGCCTCGCTCCGGGACAGGTCATCTTCTCGTACTCTGCTCTGCTCATCGGCTGCCACCTCGTGGCGGGCGAGCGGTACAAGGAACTCACCGGAAGCGCCCTGAACCCCTTCGAAAAGGGGTCGCGCATCCGCACGGTGATCTCCTTCGGGGTCGACAACTCGGTTCCCTTCATGGTCGGGGCCGTCGGCTGCGCGCTGGGGCAGGACCGCTACAAGCCGGTCGACTCGCTGCTGGTGAACTACTTCTACGACCTGGAGGGCAGCAAGTTCTCGACCAGCCGCGGCCACGTGATCTGGGGAGGCGACCTCGTCACCCTGGGCGGGGCGGAGCCGGACCTGGCCCGTGCCTATCTGTGTCTGCGCGGGCCGGAGTACGCCCGGGCCGCGTTCCAGGTGGAGGAGTTCCTACGGTTCCACAACGAGACCGGTACCCGTGCGAGTACTGCCCTCCAGGCCGCGGCAGACCGCCTCTTCGGCCACCGGGCCACCGCACCGGACCCCGGGGTGCTCGGCCGGCTGGAGCGCGCGCTGACGCATCAGAGCGCCGTGCTCGACCCTGACACCTTCGATCTGGCCGGGGCGTGGACGGCCGTGGACCGCTGGATCGCCACCGCCGGCGCGCTCACCGCGACGGCCGGCACCGCAGCCGCCTGGCTGTTGGGGTTCTCGGTACTCGCGGCCCCCGTGATGCCGTCGCTGGCCCAGCGCGTGTGGGAACTCGTCGGGCAGCCGGGGACTCCGACCATCGCCGCGCTGGCCGACGGCGTCGAGGCCGTCACCCTCACCGGCGAGGTTCCCCGCCTGCGGTCCCTGTCACGCGGCGAGTTCAACGCCTGCCTTCCCGTCGCGTTGCGCAAGTAGCCACATCCAGCAGCAGAGGAACAGAAACGTTGGACGTCATGATTGACGGAGAGACGGAAGCCCGTGCCGAGGGTCTCGCCTACGGCGCCATGGTCTTCCGGGTCACACCCGGCACCACTACCGAAATCCACAGCCACGCCAGCGAGGAGACCTGGATCGTGCAGGCCGGAGCCGGCCACTGCACCGTGGACGGCAAACGGACCGGCCTGATCGCGGGCGCCCGGGTCATCGCCCCGCCCCACGCGCGGCACACCATCACCAACAGCGGCTCCGAAGACCTCGTGGTGCTCGGCTTCTGGTGGAAGCACGAATGAGCCCGCACATCGGAATCGTTGGCGCCGGTGTGATCGGGCTCTGCCTGGCCGACGCGCTCACGCGGCTCGACGCATCCGCCTCCGTGACGGTCTTCGAGCGCGACGAGGCCGCCTCGGGCGCCACCCGTTACGCGGGCGCCATCGACATTCCCTACGCACACACCGGCCATCACCGCGCATGGGTGGAGTCGGCCCGGCACTGGTGGCGGGAACTGGACCGCTCCGGCCCGCCCATGGAGGCCGCCACCAGCGTGCCCCGCACCCCACTGCCCTTCGCCTGGCTCACGCGGGACGAGCCCGCCGCCCGGCGACTCGAGGACAACCTGGTCGTTCCGCTGCGTCCGCTGCCCGGCGCCGGGCTCGCCCAGGGAGCCTGGCATCTGCGGGCCGGGTCAACGGGGTGGTCCGGGGAGGCGCACGTCATCGACCCGCGTGCGCTGTGCACGATACTGCTCGCACGCCTGGCCTCCACGGGCCGGGTCCGGGTCTTCACACAACGCCGCGTGACCGGCATCGACCCCTGCCGTGACGGCCTGCGGATCCGTACGCCGGGCGCCCGTGACACACAGGTCGACCGCTGTGTGGTGGCCGCAGGGCCCTGGCTGCCCGGCTTCGCCGGACCACTCGGGGCGTGGGCGGCCGCACAGGGCGTGCGAACAAAGCGCGTATTCGGCCTCCGTTTCGTCCTCGCGGACGGCGTCAGGGCCCATTACGGCGTGGGATCCGCCGAAGAGGGGATCTTCTTCTTCCCCGTCGGAGGGGGCGAATACGCCATGAGCGTCAAGCACGACGTGTGGGACGTGCCGCCGTCGGAGGGTGTGCCCACGGCCGCCGTGCTGGGCCGGGCCGCCTCGTTCCTCGACGACCTCGTCGGCTGCGGGAACTGGCGGCTGACCCGGACGAGGGTGTTCACCGACACGTACACCGCGGATGCCGTTCCGCGGATCTCCCGTCTGAACCCGACGAACGGACTGTTCGTCATGACCGGCCTGCACGGATCCGGCGTACGGCTCGCCCCCGGTATCGCCTCTTCGGCGGCCGAGTCCGTGCTCGCGATCTGAAAGGAGACCCCCTTGCCGAATTCCCACATGCTCCCCGCTCCGCCCCTGGACCGCTCCCGGGGAAACGGTGCCTTCTACCGAGCCCGAGGGGCGTCCTCCATCATGCGGGCGGCCCACTTCCCCGACGAGGTACTCGCGTTCTTCCAGATGGAGAACCTGGCGGCCATGGAGACCATCGCCACCTACGGCTGTAGCGACCTCGTCGAGCTCGGCTGCTACGACGGCCGGTCCTTGGAAATCGCCCGTGCCGCCGGCATCGACTACCTGGGCATCGACCTGAACACGGCGGCGGTCGACCTGCTGCACCAGCGCATCGCCGACGAACGCCTGCAAGGGCGGGCGCGAGCTCGGGTGGGCGACGCCACCCGCAGCCAGGACTGGATGGGCGAGGTGACGGGCCCGCGGCCCCTGGTCCTGCTGCCGTTCAACCTGCTGGGCAACTTCCCCGACCCCACGGTGCTCCTGAGGAGCGTCGAACAGGTCGGCGGGATCGCCCTGCTGTCCGTCTTCGCCGAGACCCCGCGCGCCACGTCCGTGCGACGCGACTACTACCGGGCCTGCGGGATCAGCCCGCTCGCGGAGGCCCCGGGCCCCTACGGCGGCATCGAGTTCCGCTCCGGCGACCACTTCCGCTCCCAGTCCTTCAGCCGTGACGCGCTGGTGGAGCTGAGCACGTCGTGCGGAATCTCCGTGCTGGGCGAGACCACGAACCGGGTGGGCCACTGTCTCACCGTCTGCCTCGGCCAAAAGGAGACGCAACCCCGTGAACACTGACCTTTCCTTCGCGCAGGACGAGGACGCGGTCCGCCGGGCCTGGCCGGTGTTCGCACAGCTACGCCCCCACATCGGCGACGCGGAGGAGCTCGTGCGGCGCTGGCGCAGGCAACAGTCCGAGGGCTACCGGCTGGTCCTGGCCCGCCCCGAGGGCAGCCCGACGGTGCTCGGCGCCGCCGGATTCCGCCTGCTGACCACCATGGCGTGGGGCCGGGTGCTCTACCTGGACGACCTGATCGTCGACGAGGCTTCGCGGGGCACCGGCCTCGGCGGACAGCTGCTCGACTTCGTCAAGGCGGTCGCCGGCTCCGAAGAGTGCGACCAAGTGCACCTGGACACCGGCTACCACCGGCATGCGGCCCACAACACGTACCTGAGGGCCGGATTCCGTTTCAACTGCCACCACCTGGCCCTGCCCCTGAAGGAAGCATGACCCCACAGATCGACCAGGACATAGTGATCGTCGGGGCCGGTCCCAAGGGTGCCGCCCTCGCGGCCAAGGCACACGTACTCAACGAACTCGGCGTGACGTCGCTGCGCGTGCGGATCCTCGAACGCGCCGAGGTCGCCTCGCACTGGACCGGCCGGCACGGATGGACGACCGGCACGGAACTGCTCGGCACCCGGGCCGAGAAGGACATCGGCTTTCCGTACGACAGCACGGGCCGGTTCGGCTCCCTCGGCAAAGAGATCGACGCCCGGATGCGGCTGTTCTCTTGGCAGAGCCATCTGGTGGACGCCGGGCGATACCGGGGATGGGTGGACGCCGGACAGCCCAGACCGACGCACCGGCAGTTCGCCGCCTACCTCGCATGGGTGCTCGACAGGGCCGTCACCGGCGTCCGTCTCCAGCACGCGGAGGTGACCGCCATCCGCCACGGCGGCGGGCACTGGCGCCTGGAGTCCCGTGACGCCGACGACGGTACGCCGGGCAGCACCGTCTGCGCCGGTCTCGTGCTCACCGGACACGGGGTCCCCAATTCCCTGCTGCACGATCCCCGGGTCGCCTCCCGCCTGATCACGGCCGCCGAACCCCGCGAGCACGTGCGCGCGAGGGACCTCGGACCGGGAAGCAGGGTCTGTCTCGTGGGCGCGGGAGAGAGCGCCGCCTCCTTCGCCCAGTTCCTGTGGGACACGTTCGGCGAGGACATCGCGGTATCCGTCATCTCCCCTTCGCTCCCCCGCTCCCGTGCCGAGTCCCCCGCCGAGGACATGGTGTACTCGGATCCCGGAACGGCCGGCTGGACGCACCTTCCGGAGGCACAGCGACGCGAGTTCATCAACCGGACCGATCGGGGCGTGATCTCGCCTGCGGCCATGACGGCCCTGGCCCGCAACACGGGCCTCACGTACGTCATGGGCCGGGTCAGGTTCGTCGACCTGAGCCCCACCGGCCGCGCCCGGGTCATCGTGGACCAGCCCGACGAAGTACTGCGCGAGGACTGTGACCTCGTCGTCAACTGCACCGGGACCTCGCCGCTCGCGCAGTTCCGCTCGCTGCTGGACCCGGCCTCCGCGGCGGAAGTGGAGGGACGGCTCGCGGCCCCGCTGGCCGACACCGGGGCCCTGATGCGGGAGATCGACCCGTCACTGGCTCTGCGGGGACTGCGACCCCGGCTCCACGTCCCCGCTCTGGCAGGGCTCGCACAGGGCCCCGGCTTCGCCAACCTCAGTTCGCTCGGGCTGCTCAGTGACCGCGTCCTGGGCGTCTACCGACACACCAGGGACACCCCGCCCCCTACCGCCCGGCCCGCTGCGGCCGCGCGCCCGACCTGGGAACATTCATGATCTTCTTCATCGAGGCACCACTCAGCGGCAGCGGACTGTCCGCACTGACCTGGGCGCTTGACCACGGTGTCGCGGCGGCACTCGTCACCACCGACCCGGCCAAGTACCGCAAGGTCCCCGGCAGCGAGGCCATCGAGCGGCTCGCCGAGGCGGGCGCGCTCCACGTCGTCAGCACGACCGAGGGCGAGCACGTCCCGGAGGAACTCATCACCGCCGCATCCGCCGCGGACGAGGAACTCGTCGGTGTGGTGTGCCTGCTGGACCGGCACCTGCTCTTCGCGGCCGCGCTGGCCGAACGGATCGGAGCCCCCTTCGCATCGATCGATACGGTGCGCACCATCCGCGACAAGCGCCTCGCACGCACCATGTACGAAAGGCTCGGCATCGCCTCGCCGCGTTGGACGGCGCCGCGCGACGAGGCGGAGTTCGTCGCCTTCATGGCCGAGGTCGGCGGTCCCGTGGTCCTGAAGAACTGCAGGGGCACGGGAAGCCTCGACGTCGTGCTCTGCCGTCCCGAGCAGGGCGGCGCCGCCTTCGCGCGGATGACGGAAGCCGACCGGTACCTCGACGGCGCCCTCATGGCCGAGGAATACCTCCGCGGCCCGCTGTACAGCCTCGAAACCCTGGTCACGGACGACGGACGCGCTCACCACCTGGGCTTCACCGACCGTCAGCTGGGCCCCGCACCCACGTTCTGCGAGGTCTCCTACACCTTCCCCGTCGAGGTGCCCGAGGCCCCGGCGCGGGACATGCGCGAGGCGGTCGACAAGATCGTGCGGGAGTGCGCGATCCCGCAGGGCATGCTGCACACCGAGTTCGTCCTCACGAAGAACGGCGCCGTCATCGTGGAGGTCAACGCCCGCCCCGGCGGGGGTCTGCTCCCGCTGATGATGGACGACTGCCTCACCGTCCCCCTGCCCGAGCTGCTCTGCGCGGCAGCACTCGGCCAGAGCCTGCCCGAGGTGGCCGCCAACGGCCGCCATTCCAGCACCGTCACGGTCTACGCCCCCGCCCGCGGGCAGATCCGCCGTGTCGGCGGTCTGGAGCACGCGGCCACGCAGGGGTACGTGACGCAGGTCGTCACCGGAGCTGGGGCGGGCGACGAGGCGCGCACCGCACAGGACTACCGGGGTGCGGTCTGCCAGATCCGCACCCTCGGTGACACGCCGGGCATCGCGTTCAACGCCGCTCTGAGTACGGCCCGCGAGATCGAGATCGACGTCGAACTCCCGAACGGAGTGACCGTATGACCGGCACCGGAACAGCGACCGCCACCTCACTCCGCACCACGGGCGCCGGAGGCACCCGCCGGATTCCCCTCGCCGTCTTCTTCGTCAACCTCGCGCTCAGCGGAAACAACGCCCTGGTCGCGGCGACCCTCTACCGGCTCACCGGCAGCGCCTCGAACTTCGCCCTCGTGCTGATCTCGAACTTCGCCATCGCCGCGCTCGTGCAGCTGGTCGCCGGCCAGGTCGTGGACCGGATGGGTGCCGGACGACTCGCGGTCGTGAGCGAGACCTTCGCGTGCGGGGCCATCGCCCTCGAAGCCGTCCTCTCGCTGCGGGCCCATCCCGCGACGGCGATGGTGGGCGCGGCCGCCCTGGTCAGCGTGGTGCAGGCGTTCTACCGTGCCGCGATGTTCTCCTTGTCGCCGCAACTCGCCGCCAAGGAGCGGCTGGCCTCGCTCAACGCGAGGATCAACGCGGCGTTCCAGGCGGGCACGCTGCTCGGCGCGCCTCTCGGCATGCTCATGCTCTGCTTCCGGCCGGTATTCTGGGGTTTCGCGGTGCTGGCCCTGTCGTTCGCGACCGCCGCGGGCATCCTCAAGAGCCTGCCCCGCAAGAGCCCCGCCGTGCCCGGCGCGGGCGGGTCACAGGACGAGCGCGGCGGTCTCATCCGCGCACTGTGCGAGCAGCGTGGCCTGATGCTCCACATCGTGATCTGTTCGGGCGACTACGTCGCCGTGTCCATGTTCACCCTGATCGTGGTGCCGCTGGCCACCGACAGGTTCGGCGGCGGCACCCTGACCATGGCCCTGGTCAACGCCGCTCTGCCCGCCGGCGTCATCCTGTCCACTCTGGTGCCCTGGGGGGCCCGGTCGAACGGAAACCCCCTCACGCTCCTGACGGCTTCGATGTCGGCCCTGCTCGCCGCCTTCCTGCTGCTGCTCCCCTCGTGGGGCCTGCTCGTCACGCTGCTGTGCGTGGCCGTGGTCGGTTTCACCGCCGGCTGCTCCCAGACCCTCCTCATGACCGCACTCCAGGTCCGTACCCCCCGAGAGGTCCTGGGCCGTGTGGGATCGCTCCGGCTCTTCGTCGCGTCCGCCCTCGGTGCGCCCACGCTCGCCCTCGCGTCGTACCTGCTGGACAGCGGCGGAGTCCGCACGGCGCTCATGTACTGCGCGGGTGTCGAAGGCCTCTACCTGGCCTGTGTGCTGGCCCTCTCGCGCCGGTGCCTGTGGGGCGACCGGCTGTTCATGTCGCGAGAAGCGGCTTCCTCCAATGCCGGCGAAGCTGCCGGCTGACGGGACGGGGAAACATCATGGAGATCAAAGAACTGCACGGCCTCACCGTCGCCCTCGCCGATGTCCGGGAGGCACTGGACACGGACTGGGAGACGCACCGGGGTCACGTGGAGATCGTCCGGGTCATCGACCCGCCCGAGAGCAGCCGGCGAGCCCTTGCGCAGGCCGGGTTCTTCATCAAGCCCAGCTGGCTGACCTGGGTCGCCGACGCCTGCGACAGCGAGGCCCGGTTCCTCGCCGGGCTGCGCCGCAAGGAACGGCAGAACGTGAACACCGCGCGCCGTCGGATGGCCGAAGCGGGCGTCGTGATCGACGTCGTCCCCCTCGACGCGCCCTTGCTGGATGCGTTCCTGGACCTCTACCGCCGCCAGGTCGCCACGATGCGCAACGCATTTCCCGTCGCCGTCCAGCAGCGCGAGCAACTCCTCTCCCGTGCCGCCGAGTTCTTCGTGGTACGTGCCGTCGACGGCGACACCGTCGTCGGGGCGTGCATCAGCCAGTGCCTGCCCGAGGTGGGTCTGGTACGCCTGCGCTTCTCGGCCGTCGACGAACCGGGGCGCGACCGGAGCCTCTCACGGGTCATGTACGTCCGGGCTCTGAGCGAGGCGAGGACGCGCGGCCTGAGGCAAGTCAGCCTCGGAAACGACCCCAACCTCTACGGTCACATCGTGGAAACGGGTCTGTTCGACTTCAAGAGCCGGCTGGGGTTCACCGCCGTGCCGTCCCAAGGCGTCGCCCCCTTCGCCGGCAACGACACGGCCGAACTCATCCTGGACCGGTCGGCGCTCTCCTACCCCTCCCTCTTCCTGTCGTACGAAGGGGAGGCGGACGGTCCGCCGATGGCGCGCACGCTTCGCATGGAGTACCTCGGGCATGCGGACAGCCCGGACCTGCCCCGGTACGCCAGCGCCTTCCCGGGGGAGGTACGGGTCCACCCCTGGGTGTGACCCGGGGCGCCGGTCGGGTGAAGGTCACCCGGCCAGGAGGATCCCCGCACACGCTCAACTCCCGGCTCGCGGGTGCTGGGGCCGTAGACCCCGTCGGCCTTCTGGTTGGTCGCGCTCTGCAGCGACCGCACGGCCGTCTCGGTCTTGGCACCGTAGATGTCGTCGGTACCCCGGTGTCCATGCCGTAGCAGATACTCAGGGCGAGCTGGAGTTGCTCGACTGCGGGCCGTTTGAGCCCCGGCCCATGACACACGAGGTGGACCCGCCGCTGGGTGCGGGGACCTGCGTCCAGTACCCGCCCCGGGTAACGCCCTTGGAAACGCCGCAGTAGCCGTCGGCTGCCGAAGCCGTGGGAGCGGTGGCGAGGATGCCTCCCGCGGTGGCCGCGAGGGTGGTCAGAACAGCCAGAGTACGCATCACGTGTGTGTTCTCCAAGGGTGTTCAAGGGAGGGCAAGGACTGGTGGCCGGCCCTGCGCAGGAATTCCCCACCAGCGCTGGAGTGCCCCTTCCTGCTCCGGCGTCACCAGAATCCAAGCTGGAACCGAGCGTCAAGGTGCGCGCTCCGCGCGGTGATCGTAGACACCCAGCGCACAGAACTCGATGGGGCTGAGCAGCCCTATCTCAACCGAACGTGATCCGCTGATTTCTCCTGGTCGGGCGTGGGTTACTCGCGGCGAGGGAGGCAGCTGCGACCTGTTGGCGCGCGGGTTCGCCGCTCGCCTCGTGGGCGGACCCACGGTAGATGCGGGGGAGGCAAAGCCGGCCGCGTACGGGAGCGAATACACGTTCATCGGCGCAGCCGACACCCAACGCCGCGTCGCCGGGGTGTTCGTCGCCCATCCATCAGCAGCTCGACCAGCCCCGACTGTGGTCGGCCGCCGCACGGCTCATGCCCCTGTACGCCAAGACACTCCCCGGCTCCGACGGCAACACCGCCCTCCGCGACGACCGCACCACCGCCCTCGCCCTCGCCACCCAACTGCGGCGCATCTTCGATACGGCCGGGTCGTACGAGCAGACCTACCACTACGCCGTCCCCTGGTGGCGACTCGATGCTCGCCCGCGACGGCCTCGCAGACGCCTACCGAGACTGGCTCACGGTCACTTGACCTCGGCACCTGATACCTCCTCGATCCTGAGACGTGACGTCATGGATGACGAGGTGGTGTTGGTCCAACCGGAGAGCCTGCCGCGCATCCAGCAGCAGCGCACGACCGTTCGGGTGCCGCCCCCACTTGGCTCGGCTCTCAACGGACTGAGGAAGCACGGTGAGCAACAGCCCTTCGACGGGTCGGGGCCGCCCGCTCCTTCACTGTCCGGGCCGAGCCGTCGCCTGGGGCACATTCGATGCCGCGCGCCCTGTCTCACGGGGCCTCGCTTGCTGAGGTGCAGGACTGTTCGCCCCGTTACAACGCGACCGGTTCAGGCCGGAAGGCATGGTCAATGTTCTCCTCTACCCACGACCGAAGCGCGTTGAGCGGGACCGCGGCGCTCTGCCCGAGGGAGGTGAGCTCGTACTCGACGTGCAGCGGAACGACGGGATAGACGGTGCGGTCGAGGATGCCGAAGTCCTCAAGGCGGCGCAGCGTCTGAGTGAGCACCTTGGGACTGACGCCCTGGAGCTTGCTCCGGAGTTCCCCGAAACGCTGGGGCCCGTCCTCGAGGGCGCCGATGGCCAGCGCGGACCACTTGTTGGCGAGCAGGTCGAGCAGTGCGCGGCACGGGCACTGGGCGGCATAGACGTCATGGTGCGCGTGCTGGCCGCTGGGGCAGGTGGCCGTCATGATCACTCTCCTCAACAGGTTACTTCCCAATGGGAAGTAACAGATCTTGAAGGTAACCATATTCCCGGGGATAGCGTCAGCGACGTCAACGGGAGGCCCGCCGAGGGCCTTCCGCAGAGTGCCCCTTCAGGAGATGACGCATGTCCGCAGACACGATGCGCTCGGTGGTTCAGGACGGTTTCGGCGGTCCGGAGGTGCTGCGCATCCAGCAGGTCCCACGCCCGGTACCACTCCCCACCGAGGTGCTGGTACGGGTGCACGCGGCCGGGATCAACCCGGTGGACTGGAAGACCCGCAGTGGCTCCGGCATGGCCGGGCTGCTGGGTGGGCCGCCGTTCACCCTCGGCTGGGACGTGTCCGGGGTGGTGGAGGAAGTCGGTTTCGGTGTGACCACCCTGAAGGCCGGCGACGAGGTGTACGGCATGCCGTGGTTCCCGCGCGCCGCGAACGCCTACGCCGAGTACGTGACCGCCCCGGCCCGCCAGTTCGCCCTCAAGCCCACGACCCTCGACCACGTGCACGCAGCCGCCGTACCGCTGGCCGCGCTGACCGCCTGGCAGGCCGTGGTCGACACCGCTCACCTGCATGCCGGCCAGCGGGTCCTGGTCACCGCCGCCGCCGGCGGGGTCGGCCACTTCGCGGTCCAGTTCGCCCGGCACCTCGGCGCCCACGTGATCGCCACCGCCAGCACCGCCCGCCACCCCTGGCTCAGGGAACTCGGCGCCGACGAGACCATCGATTACACCAGCACCCGCTTCGAGGACGTCGGCGTCGAAGTCGACGTCGTCATCGACCTGGTCGGCGATGCCCACGACCGGACCAGCACCCGCTCGCTCAAGGTCCTGCGCCCCGGCGGCCTGCTGGTCGCCATCCCGGCCGGCGTCTCCCCCGGGCTGGCCCAGGCCGCCGAGGCAGCCGGCATGCGGGTCACCCCGTTCCTGGTCGAGCCGGACGGAGCCGCGCTGACGACGATCGCCGACCTGATCGACGCCGGCCATGTCGCCGTCGAGGTGGAGGAAACCTTCCCGCTGGAGCAGGCCGGGGCGGCCCACGCTCGGGGCGAGGCTGGCCGCACCCGCGGCAAGCTCGTCCTCACCGTCGCCAACTGACCACCCCGGTAGGAACTTTGGAGTCAGGCATGTACTACGAGATCCGCCGCTACCAGGCGCAGCCCGGACGCCGCGAGGAGTGGGTGCGCTACATGGAAGACGTCGTCATCCCCTTCCAGACCTCCCTGGGCATGGACGTGACCGCCTCCTTCGTCGACGACCAGGACGAGGACGGCTACTTGTGGATCCGCCGGTTCGAGGACGAGGCCCAGAGCGAGGCCCTGTACGCAGCCGTCTACCACCACGACCGTTGGAAGAACGAGATAGGCCCGGTCGTCTACGGCCTGCTGATCCCCGAGAAGACCGTCGTCACCCGCGCGGTCCCCACCCCCGCCTCACCACTGCGGTGACCCGGCCGCACCACTTGTGCCCCAAACGTCACCACCCGCAAGGCAAAGCCATAAAGGACCACTCATGAGCAGTGACACACTCGCAATGGCGTTCCCCTCCTCCTCTATCACCCGGATCGCAGCGGGCGCACTGATCTCTGCGGTACACACGGCCGCCGCCCGGATCGGTTTCACGGCGGCTGTCGCCGTCACCGACCCCGGCGGGCACCTCAAGGCGTTCGACCGCGCTGATGACGCGCCCTTCCTCACCGCCGAGGTCGCCGTCGACAAGGCATGGACCGCGGCCTCCTTCCACACCTCCACCCACACGTGGAACGACTACCTCGCCAATCCAAGCATCGCGCCGCTGAGCGGCCACCCGCGCCTGATGGCGGTCGGCGGCGGCTACCCGATCATCGACAACGGCCGGTGCGTCGGAGGCCTCGGAATCTCCGGCGGCAGCTACGAGCAGGACCAGCAGGCCGCTGAAGAGGCCCTGGCAGCCGTCGGGTTCGAGGTGCCCACCCGCTGACCCCGCCCGATCAGCCTGTACGGCCCGCCAGCGCAGCCATGGGGGCGGGCCGTACGGCCTTTCACGCTCCGAGACCATCGCGCCGTCCACCTTGCCCGCCTTGGCCGGACCTCTTGTGGCACCCGTCCGCAGATCAGCGGGGGCTGCCTGGGGAATCAACCCGAGCAGCTCCGAGGCAGCCCTTGACCGCGTGGTGGGGGGATTCAGGGCTCTGACCGGAGTTCCGTGAAGTGCCGATCCGACGTACGCCTTGAGTGACCTGGCGTCGGCGGACCTGGCACGGTCGTCTCCGATCTCGCCGAACACCCGGGCACGGGTCTGCGAGCCTCGGCCGGCGAAGCTGAGCAGGATCTCAATGTCTGGGTGCTGGCGAAAGGACACTTCGGCCGCCTCCGCGAGTTCGTCGGCGGCGATGCGCACGGCGTCAAGCTGTCGAAGCAGCGCGAATATCTGCTGGCCGAAGGCATGCTCGACGAGGGGCAGCTGGTGGGCGAAGTCCGAGCGGAAGACCGCGCGATGCCGCTCGGCCTCACCTTGAGGTCCCGCCGGCGGCGGCGGCCGGTTCGCTCGAGCGCCTCGGTGATCTGCGTCCGCGTCAGCCGCGGAGCCTTGGCCGGAGTGGGGGCGGCCTTCAGGAGTTCGCGGGCTTGGAGACGGCTCAAGCCGTTCTGCCAGGCGACGAACGCTTCGAGGCAGCCGGATATTCGTTTCGTGCCGTGCGGCAGGCGCCCTACCGTGGCGCGGTGACGACTCAGATGATCATTCTCAACGGTGGGTCCAGCTCGGGGAAGTCCGGGATCGTACGGTGCCTGCAGGCCGTACTGCCCGATCCGTGGCTGGCGTTCGGGGTCGATTCGTTCGTCGACGCGATGCCCGCGAAGATGCAGGCGTCGGACGAGGGGATCGTGTTCTCCGCGGATGGCAAGGTGAACGTGGGGGCGGACTTCCGGGCGCTGGAGGCTGCCTGGATGGACGGCGTCGTGGCGATGGCCCGTGCAGGCGCCAGGGTCATCATCGATGACGTCTTCCTCGGCGGAGCGGCATCCCAGCAGCGGTGGCAGAACGCACTGGGCGACCTGGCCGTGTTGTGGGTCGGCGTCAGGTGCGAGGGTGCGGTCGCCGCGGGTCGTGAGGTCGCAAGAGGAAATCGCACCCAGGGCATGGCCGCGTCACAGGCGGACGTGGTCCACGCGGGTGTGCTCTATGACTTGGAGGTGGACACGACGCATACCGAGTCCCTGCTGTGCGCACGCACCATCGCCGCCCACGTCCGCTGATCGCAAGATCGGCGCCCGCGGCGGGGGCCGTAACGGCCTGGCTACGTGTTCGACCCCACGGCCGCGCGCTCTCATCGCACCGTCGGCCGTGGTTACGGACGGCGTCCGCGGGGAAACCCTGCCTTTCGGGGGGTGGGGCGATGCCGGGACCGCTGTGCTACACCGACGCCGTGCGACTGCTCGGGAGGAACGGGCCGGTCGCGGACGCGCTGGACCGCACTGTGAGCAGCCTCCTTGCGGCGGCCGTCGGGCCCGCGCCCGAGCTGGTGCTTTCGCTCCTGGGGGGCGATGCACGACTGGCAGGCATCAGCCACTCACTGGTGTCGAACTTGAGCGAGCGGATTCAAGGCCTCAGCCGGTTCGAGCGGAGCGAGCGGCTGGCCGCCGCTCACGCAGTCATCGTAGTTGCCGCCTACGGCGATGCGATGAAGCGGGCGCCTCTCCCCTTCGAGGTGGACGAACTGGAAGCGACCCGGGCCGACTCGGTCCGGTTGGCCACCGGTGACGCCCCCGAGTCCGGCCGCCTCGGCGCCGTCGCCGACCACCTGTTGCGCTCGCGCCTGCCGCTTCCCTCACCGCATGCACCGTATGAGGCGACCCTGACCGCGCTGCACGGCTTCTACGCCGCCATGTCCGGGTATATGGAGGCGTACGTCCGCGGCCTCGCGCTCTGGGACCGGCTCACGCCCGCCGCGCGCGAGGAAACGCGCGCGGCCCTCAACGCCCACGTTCCGGATGCCGCGCTGGCGTCCTACGAGGAGATGTTCCACCAACTGGCCGTTGACTTCCCTGAGGTGGGGGTCTGGGCCGACCGGATCGACCACCGAGCGACCCGGGTCGCGGTGCGCCGTCTGGAGGAGACCGTCACACGCCTCGCGGACGGCGACCTCCCCCGTGGCCGGCTGTCCGCCCTGCGCCGTGCAGCTTCCCTGCTGCTGGAGGCCCCGGTCCTCGGAGCGCAGGAAACGGCCGTCGAGATGTCGATCCCCACCCTGCGCGAGGCGTACGTGAGCACCGACTTCCGGGTAGCGGAATTCGGCGCCGCGGACCGGTTGGCCGGTGCGGCATGGTGGCAGCAGCACGAGGTGCGCGGCGGACTGGACACCTTCCTGGAGGGCTTTCTGACGGCGCCCAAGGCGGTCGAATCACCGATCATGCTTCTGGGGCTTCCCGGCTCCGGAAAGTCGCTCCTGACCAAGCTGCTCGCGGCCAGGCTTCCGGCCGATGACTTCCTGGTCGTACGGGTCCCCCTGCGGGACGTACCCGCCGACGCGGGCGTGCAGGACCAGATCGAGACGGCGATACGGCAGGCGACGGGCGAGCGGACTATGGACTGGGCGGACGTAGTGCGCACAGCCGGGCGCGCGTTGCCGGTCGTCCTCCTCGACGGCTTCGACGAACTGCTCCAGGCAACAGGACTCCACCAGTCCGATTACCTTGAACGAGTGTCCGCCTTCCAGCAGCGCGAGGCGGCACTCGGCCGACCGCTGGCCATCGTCGTGACCAGCCGCACCGTCGTCGCGGACCGGGCGAACGGCAGCGGATCCTGTCGACGCGTGGCAAGCCACGATGCTGCTCCTGGAGTCCCAGCTCCAAGCGGAGGAATGGCGGGCGCTGGCCGACCGACTGTGGCTGAGGCGGATCTGGGACGGGGACCGGCGCGACATCACGGTCCGGCTGGGAGAGGGCGTGGAGGACGTCCCCACGATCGACCCGTACTGGACGTACCGCTTCGGGCCCGGCAGCGAGCGGCGACGTCGCTACATCGGCTGGCAGCGCACCAACCCGCACGCACTGGCACAGGACGCCCACCTGAAGTGCGCCGCGGAAACCGACGCGCTGCTCCATCTGGCTCAAGGATTCGACGAGCTCGGTCTTGATAGGGCCGTCACCGGCTACGGCGTACAGCAGGCCGGTGAGCCGGTATCCGGTGCCCTGCTGCTCCTCAGACTGTGGGGCACTGGCGGCCGATTCTCAGCCGTGCATCGGGAGGCGATGCGGGCGGCGCTGCTCTGCTTCGACCCGGCCGCGCCCGAGTTCATCAAGCGTTATCTGGCCATCGTGTTGCGCCAGTGGGAGTTGGCCGGACGCCCTGTGCCCGGGCAGTGGGTGGAGCGGGCGCATCGCCTCATCGACGCCCAGGGGCCCATCGAGGACCTGCGTTCGTTGCTCGACGAACTGCCGCACCCGCCGATCTGACCAGGCTCTCCGTACCTGGCGGGGACCAGCCTTGAGGGAGTCGGGCTGGATCCGCTGCCTGACCGGGAAGCATCCAGCCTGGCCGCATGGCTGCACTCCCCTGTCCGGGCGGTACAGCCGTTTGGCGAGACCTCGCGATGACCTACCTCACGACCCGCAGAATCACCGCCGAATCCACGCCCGCATGGCGCGGACGATGAATCACGCTCAACCTGGTGATCCGGGCTGAAACTGCGGGGTGAAGCGACCTCTATGGGCGGATCACGCGGAGGTAGGCCACCTCGTAGGACATCTCCGACACGTTCCTGTCGGGGGCCGGGTGGTAACGGCCCGCACAGACCGAGAGGTTGACGATGAGGTACGCGCGCCAGCGGCGTCCCACCCCGCGCCGGTCGGCGAAGACCTGCTTGCCGTTGACCCACCACACCACCGAGCCGGATCCGAACTCCACCTTGAGGTCCACCCAGCGGCCGGGGCCGATCGCCGGGTCGCGGTGGTAGTGGGAGGCACCCTTGACGTGGTTGGACAATTCGAGGAGGTCCGGGTTGTCCGGGTGGTACTCGAAGACGTCGATCTCGTTGTCGCCGTCCAGCCAGGTCCAGATGGCGGGCCAGGCCCCGCGCTCGGCCGGCAGCCGTACCCGGGACTCCAGCACGTCCCCGGTCCGCACCATGAACCCTTCGTCGCTGTTCTCGGTGGTCAACAGGCCCGTGTTCCACTTGCCGTCGGGGCGGCGGGTGGCTTTGAAGGTGCCACTGCGGCTGAAGGACGCGTCCGGCACGAGATAGTCCAGCTTGTTGTCGCCGGGATTGGTGGGTCCGCCGTTCGGATAGGCCCAGGAACGGCCCGCGACCCACTGGCGGGTCGAGCCGAAGTCCGCCGTGAAGACCGGGGCCGGGGCGCTCGCCCGGGCGGCGCCGTCACGTTCGGGAGCGGACGCGGAAGTCGAGGTGGAGGTGGGGCGTCCGAGGAGCCGTCGGATCCGGTCGAGAACCTGAGTGAGCACATCGCTCCTTCCCGAGAACACGATCCCTTGCAGCATGCCCGATTCCGGTTAAATGCATACCGGTCCACCGGTTTGTGATTTCACCCGCCAGTGAGGAACCCCCGCAGCGTCTACACCGCGATGATCGAGGAGAGCCATCCCGGTGGTTGTCCGGCCAGGCCGGGAGGGCGGGGATCGCTTCGCACCCGGATCAAGTGCGCGCGGGAGGTGGGGGCGAGGGAGGCGGGCTTTCGGTGCGGCGGATATCGTTCGCTGCGGCTGCAGGCACCCTCGGGGGCACTCCCCGCCGGCGGCACCCGCCTGGGCACCTGCCGGGGGCACGCACGCTCCGGCCACCGGCTCCCGCCCAGGTGCCCGAGGTCGCCTCCGGCCGGGAGTCCAAGCGTCCAGGAGACCCGGACCGCAACCAGCGGCCCTTCCCCGGATGTTCCCCGCGCAGCCGCACATGCCTGACCGTCACGTGCCGCGCCGTGGTACCCGTATGCCATCAGTCCCGTACGCCGATCGCGCCTGCGCGGCGGCACTCGGAGCAGGAGAAGTAGTAGTGGAAGCAGGAGACCGCATCTATGCAAACCATTCGTCAGAAACGCCGACTTGCAGGGCGTTTGGCCATACCTGCGTGGGCGGCCGCCTCGCTGGGACTAGCCGTGCTCGGCGCCACCGCCGTGATGCCGTCGGCTCCGGCCGCGGCGACCGCGGGCACCGCAGTGGGATCGGAGACGTCCACGCCGTTCGCCGCTCGTGGTGAGGGCTATTACTGCTTCAGGATCCCCTCCCTGGTGACCACGCGCTCCGGCGCCCTGCTCGCGTTCGCCGAAGGCAGGGTCAGCACGTGCAGCGACATCGGGCACAACGACATCGTGATGAAGAAGTCGACGGACGGCGGCAAGACATGGGGTCCGTTGACCGTCGTCGCCGGCGCGAACGACGACGACGCGTACGGCAACCCCTCGCCGGTCGTCGACGCCGTGACCGGCCGCATCACCGTGCTGTACGCCACCAGCGACTGGAGCCAGCGCCCCGACGGGTCCCTCGACCGCGGTGTCCGGAGCCTGCGGGTGGCGCACAGCCTCGACGAGGGAGCCGTCTGGAAGGAAGGCGCCCCGCTCGGCCACCTCAAGCCCGCGGACTGGACCTGGGTTTCCACCGGGCCGGGCCACGGCATCCAGCTCGGCCGCGGCGCGCACCACGGCCGGCTGATCGTCACGGGAGACCACGCGACCAAGGACGGCAAGAGCGGCGGTCAGCTCTACTACAGCGACGACGGCGGCCTGAACTGGGCCCTCGGCGCGCGCTCCGACGTCGAGAGCAGCAGCGCGGCCCCGGGTGAGCTGACGGTCGCGGAGACCACCGACGGCGGCCTGTACGTGAACGCCCGGAGCTCGGCCAGGTGCGACACCAACGAACACCGGCTCTCCACCACCAGCGCCGACGGTGGTGCGTCCTTCGCCGCGCCCTTCACTCCCGTGGCCAACTTCGACACCGCCCCGGTCTTCGGCTCGCTGCTGCGGATGAGCGCCAAGGACATGGGGGGTGCCCGGGACCGCCTCCTGCTCTCCGCCCCCGCACGGCTGGGCCCGAACACCCTGGAGGACCGACGCGAATTGGCCGTCCGCTCCTCGTACGACGAGGGCAGGACCTGGCAGACGGCCGGCACGGTGGTGACACCGGGCCGGGCCGGCTATTCGGACCTGACCCTGTCACCCACAGGAACCATCGGCGTGCTGTACGAGAACGCGAACAACATCCCGCACGGCAACGTGAGCTTCACCTCCTTCACCGAGAGCCGGATGGACGCAGCCCAGCAGGAGCTTCGCCTGCCGCGCACCACGGACACGGGCCCGAACGACTACCGCAACCACGCCGTCATCCACGGCGGGGCGCAGCTCACCGACCGCGGCTCCGGCAAGGCCATGGCCTTCGACGGCCAGGACGACTACCTGCGGATCGTCAGCTGCTCCCCGTCGCTGCGCCTGGGCCAAGGTGACTTCACCGTCACGGCGTGGTTCAAGCACTCGGCCACGTCCGGCGGACTCCCCATCGTCTGGGGGTACGGCATGGGTGACCAGGTCCGGCAGTTCTGGCTGAAGGCCGAGCCGGGCAAGAACCAGCTGCGTGCCGCCATCAACACCGGTGATGCGTACGCGGAGGTGAAGACCACCTCCTCGTACAACGACGGCAACTGGCACCACGTCGTCTTCAAGCGACAGAACGGCCAGCTCGTGCTGTCCGTGGACGGAGGCCAGGAGTTCACCGCACCCGCCAAGGCCGGGGACATCACCCCGGCCGGCGAGTTCACCATCCACGTCGGTGCCCGGCCCGACTTCCCCAACCAGCCGGCCGGGGTCACCGAGCTCTTCAAGGGCGGGCTCGACGACGTCCGGATATTCGGACGCGGGCTGACGGCAGAGGAAGCCGGCAGCGTCCGCAATGGCTCACTCGACGTGGCGGCCGACCAGGAACGCCTGCGGCTGGGCTTCTCCACCATCTGGTGAAACCGTCCCGGCGGCGCGGTGGTGGAGGGAACGTCCAGCGAATCCGACGCATACGCGCCCGCCGGGCCCGCACCACAGGTGGTGACGGCCCGGCCGCCGCAGGACGCCGCCGGACCGGGCACTGGGCCGGGGCAGCGCACCGGCGATCCTCGTCGACCTCGTGGGGCGGGTTCGTCATCACGGCCGCGGGAACGAACCGACAAACGGGTTGCCGGGCTCGCCCACGCCGCCGCGCCGGCCCCGGACACCGGGGAAACTCCGCAGGACCTGACCGGCAAGTTCGACCCGCCGCCGCTCTTCTCGCACCCGGACTCCGACGATCGGGCGGCTGCGGATCGCACGCGACGGCATCGCCGACTTCGGCGGAGACCACCCGGAGGCCGAGCAGCAGCTCGTACGGGGACCCAGGACTCGGCGGCGGAGGCGTGCTCGACGCCAGCACGGACTGCCCGGCCTGCCGGACGAAGCCCAGCGGCAGACTCGCGTCCGCCGGCCGAGCCGTCACGCGCGCTGCGGGCCCGCCGCCGTGGCCCGGCAGAGGGTACGTCCGGACCTGCGCCGGGTGCCGACCTTTCCTGTCGAGCCGGCCTTGAGACACACCAGGGCTTCCGAAGGCACTCAGGATCGGCCACCATGAAGGTCCGTCGGCGATCCGAGGGTGCGGATGAGCGAGGATGGGGACGTTCCGGACGGGCAACCGGCACAGGTCGGACCCGCGCCGTGGCTGGCGCTGGCCTGTCTGGTCGGACTGCTTCTGGCCTACCTCGTGCTGACGAACTTCACCGCAGAGCTGCGGGCAGCGCTGTGGGGCGAGCCGGGGACCGTGGCCGCAGCCAGGTGCCGGACGTACGACAACACGGTGGCCAACGCGGGAACGTCGACGTCCTGCTCGGGCACCTTCACGCCCGACGACGGCCGCTCCTCCTACGACGTCGCCGTCGAGGGCGACACCAGCTCGCGGCCAGCCCGTGCCTGGCTGGTGGACGGCGCGTCTGGCACCGCGTACGTCTCACCGACGGTGTGGACGGGGGTGCTTCCGGTGGGGCTCGCCCTCCTCTTGGCCGGCCTTCCCGTGGCGGTGGCGGCGAAGCACGCGCACCGCGTCCGCGTACGGCGCGCGAGGGTCCGATTTCAAAGACCAAACCCAGAACAAGATTGAGGTGCCCGTGACGGTGGCCCTGTAGGACTCGAGGGTCTTGTCATGGCGAGCGGCCGCGCCACGCCACGCCACCGCTGAAGCATGCTCGACGCCGTTGCGAAGCTTGTCAGCCTGCCGGTCGAAGTCCGTACGGCCACCCCCGTGCAGCTGACGCGGCCGGGCCCTCAGCCTGCGGCCCGCACATCGTGCGGGCGTTCTTGCTCACCGCCGCACCGGGGCAAGAGAGGTGGGGGCGGCCCCCGGCGCAGCAGGCGGGTGTCTCAGGGATTATGCCGAGTGAGGGAGATGTTCAGGGCGGCGGCAAAGACGCGCCAGGCGGAGTAGGGCGGCAGGGCGCGGGCGGCGACCGGGTCGGTCCGTGAGGTGCGCCGGATGAGTTCGGCGTTGCTGAGGTCGAGGACCAGCGCGCCGGCCGACCCTGCCTACGGACTGCGGCGGCGGAAGAACAGCCACGTCCATCCGGCATTGAGTGCCGGGTTCACCCCAAAGGGGGCGGCAAGGCGGGCACCCTCCCGCCCACGGGCGCGGCCGAGCGCATGGCCGGCGGCGAAGGCGATCGACGCATACAGAGCGGCGTCCACACCACGCCGAACGCCCACGACGGCGGCTGCCACGCGGACTTGCCGCCGCTACCGTGACCGCGGCCGCCGCGTACCGCTTCCAGGGGACGGACCCCACTCCCGGCCATCTGGCCGCCTACGCCGGCCTGGCACCGGTCACCAGGTGTTCAGGCTCCTCCACGACGCCGCATCGACGCGCTGTTCGCCATGCTCCGAGACGGCACCTTCTACGAGCCCCCAGCCGCCACCGCCGCTTGACGAAAACCATAGGGGCACCTTTTGAGACCGTCGAGTCGGCAAGAATCCTGGTCGGCCGCCGATATGGCCGCACCACCGATGCATTCATCGGCGCCAGCACGGGCATGCGTGCACGGCCGCACCTCCTCGTCCTGCGCCGCCACGACGACCAGGGCCGGCTGCGCGAGAGGCGAACGGGTCGTACCCGTACGTAACGGGGTGCCGCCCTTTCTGCCGCGTCAGCCCAGGAGCCCGGTCAGTACTGCCGTCGTCGCGTTCAGCAGCTGCTCAGCGGCCGGACCGCCCGCGGCCGTACGGGCGAGCAAGCCCTCGCGAGCGGCCAGGACCACCTCGGCGGCTTGCTCGGCAGCAGCCCCGGCCGGTACCAACTCCGGCAGAACTCGCTCCAGCAGGACCGCCACCGCCGCTGTCACCGTGCGGTCGTGCGCGGCTACCCGCTTGGCGAGCCCGGGCGTACGGGCGGCCAACAGGCGGAACTCCAGGAAGAGCAGGATCCAGCCGGTTTCGGCGTCCTCGACCCGAAGCAGCGCCTCGACCAGCCGCCTCGCCCGTTCCCCGGGCTCCAGCTGTTCGGCCGCGGTGGCCAGCCGCTCCAGCTCGGCCATTCGCCCGGCGGCCTGCTCGTCGAAGAGCGCCAGCAGCAGGTCCTCCTTGGTGGCGAAGTTCGAGTAGAAGGCTCCGCGGGTGTAGCCGGCGGCGGTGCAGATGTCCTCGATGCTCGTCCGCGCGTACCCCGCGGACAGGAACAGCCCGCCCGCCGCCGACAGGATGCGGGCTCTCGTGTGGACGCGGCGCCGCGGAGGGCGGGGGGCGGCGGATTCGGCCGGGGAGGAATTCACAACATCACGATACATGGTGTATTCAATACAGGTCGTATTGAAACGAGGCCGCGAGAGGACCACCACCATGAGCCGGTTGCTGATCACCGACGCCCACCTGCTCCACCCCGAGACCGGCACCCGTACCGACCTGGCCTGGATCGAGGTCGCCGACGGCCGGATCGCCGCCACCGGCACCGGCCGCCCGCCCGGCATCGGGCAGAACGTGCGGGTGCTCAACGCCGCCGGCGCCACAGTGCTGCCCGGCCTGATCGACGCCCACGTCCACCTGCTGGTCACCTCCCTGGACCTGCCCGCCATCGCCTCCTGGACGCCGGGGTACCTGACCGTGCGGGCCCTGGCGGAGGCCGAACGGATGCTGCGCCGCGGCTTCACCACCGTCCGCGATGTCGGCGGCGCGGACCACGGCATGGCGCGGGCCCTGGCCGAAGGGCTGGCGCTCGGCCCCCGGCTCGTCCACGGCGGAAAGGCACTCTCCCAGACCGGCGGCCACGGCGACCTGCGCCCGCTGGGGGACGACTCGGCGCCCTGCTGCGAGAACCGTCCGAACTTCGCCCGGATCGCGGTCGGGGGGGCCGCCCGCCCCGCGGCGGGCCCGGACGCGGTAAGCCCGGGCGCCCCCCCGCCCGGCCGCAGCCCCGAACGCCGCGCCACCGCGGCGCCGCCGGGCCGGGCCCCCCCCCCCCCCCCCGCGGCGGCCCGTGACGAGTTCCGCAAGGGCGCCGCCCACCTGAAAGTGCTGCTCTCCGGCGGGGTCGCCTCGCCGCACGACGAGATCGCCGCCGTCCAATACAGCGAGGCGGAGATCCGCGCCGCCGTGGAGGAGGCGGAGAACCACAACCGTTACGTCACCGTGCACGCCTACCACCCGCGTGCCATAGACCGGGCCCTGCGGGCAGGCGTGCGCTGCGTCGAGCACGGCAACCTGATCGACGACGCCACCGTCGCCCTGCTGCTGCAGCAGGACGCCTTCCTGGTGCCCACCCTGGTCGCCTACGAGCGGACGGCGGAGCTCGGACGGCAGTCCGGCCTGCCGGAGCCGTCCTACCGCAAGCTCACCGAGGTCCGCGACCACGGGCTGGCCGCCCTCGAGAAGGCCCACCGGGCGGGGGTCAACCTGGTCTACGGCAGCGACCTGCTCGGGCCGCTGCACTCGGCCCAGTTGGAGGAGTTCACGCTGCGCGCCGAGGTCCAGCCCGCCGCGGACGTGATCCGCTCCGCCACCAGCACGGCGGCCCGCCTGCTGCGGATGGAGGGCGAGATCGGCACCCTCGCGCCGGGCGCGCACGCCGACCTGCTCGTCGTGGACGGCGACCCCCTGGCGGACCTGGCCGTCCTCACCCGTCCCGAGCGCCACCTTCGGCATGTGGTCAAAGCCGGTACCGTCCTCTGAGAAGGCTTCCGCCACCCGGCAGGACTCGCTTGCGCACGAGGCCGAAGCCGGCCCGGCCGTACATCAGGCGCTTGATCATTTTGATCCGGTTGGCGTGGCCCTCGACGACGCCGGAACTCCAGGGCGGTGTCAGGCCGGCGGTGACGGCGGCGAGATCCCGTTCGAGACCGTCGACGAGGGCGTGGAGGTCGGGCAGGTCGTCGGCGCGGACCGCCTTGATCCACTGCGGGAGCCGATCACCCTGGAGCTGGGTGCATGGTGATCAAATACCTATTGAGCCTCAGAAGGGTGCTTTTCTGGCACCAAAGCGAACGAACGCGCGTTGTGCAGCTCGTGTAGCCGTCCTGCGAACAGAATCGCCCAGGTCAGAACATCTTCGCCGAAGGGTTGGTAGCGATGCAGCGGATCGGGCGACGTACTGCGGCTGGACTTGCAGCAGTTGTACTTCTGAGTGTCGGCTCAGGCGGCGCAGCTGCGGCAGGTGATCCGGACCCTGGCAGTTCCGTGCTGATCGTGAACAAGGGGGACAACAACAACATCGCGGGCCGGGATCTCATCGTCGGGAACGACAACACCGTCGGTACCGGCCACACCATCACGCAGGGCGGCCTGTCGCAGACTCCGGCCACGTCGGCAACTCGCCACGTGGTCGCTTTCTACCAGACCGGCACCACGACAGGAGACCCCGGCCAGCCCTATGTCTCCCCCGCGCCCCTGGCCGGGCAGGCCGACGTGGTCGAGGTCGCCGCGTTCCACCTCAACGACCCCGCGCAGTACCCCATCCTCACCCTCAACAGCGACGCTCCCTCCGCCGCGAAGTACGTCCCCATGTGGCGCGACGTGGCCGCGCTACAGGCGAAAGGACTCAAGGTCACCGCGCTCCTCGGAGGCGCAGCCCCCGGCACCTACACGCGCCTCGACCAGAATTTCGACATGTACTACCCGCCCATCCGCGACATGCTCAAGACCTACAAGCTGGACGGCATCGACCTCGACGTCGAAGAACCCTTCACCGAGGCCACCGCGGAACGGCTGATCAACCAGCTGCGCACCGACTTCGGGCCCAGCTTCCTGATCACCCTCGCTCCGTCTCCCACCAGCCTCTCCCTCGCCAACGGCAGCAGCCTTCCGCAGCTTGACTACCGCACCCTCGAGAACAACGTCGGCGCCAAGATCAACTGGTACAACGCCCAGTTCTACTGCAGCAACGGCAGCCTGGCCGACACCAGCGACTACGACGCGATCATCCAGAACAACTTCCCCGCCTCCAAGGTCGTCGCAGCCGCCATCACCAACTCCAACCTCGACTGCGCCGGCTACGTCCCCATGCCGACCCTCCAGACCACCCTGCGCACCTTGGCCACCAGGTACCCCGCGTTCGCCGGTTCGGCAGGCTGGGAATATGCGCTGTCCGCCGACGTCAACGAACCGGGATGCCCCACTGGTCCCGCCAACTGGTACTGCGCAGTACGCCACTCCTTCACCGGCAACACTGCCTGAAGCACCTCGCTCCCTGCCAGACGACTTGCAGGGACCTGCTCACGCCCCGGCCCCTGTACGCCGTGCTCCTGGGCGTCGTCGGACTGGGAACGGGAGCTGCCGGCAGTACTCCCGGGTTGCCGGTGCGTGACGTGCAGACGAACCAACTGGCGCAGGCAATGTCGACGGTGCAGCTGACCCGGGTGGTTTCCGGCTGAGCGGTACCGGCAACGGCCGCCCCGCCGTGGTGCAGCCGTCCACAGGGCTGCTCTCGTGCGGCCTGCCGGCCGGGGCAGGGCTGCTCTCCACCTTGCCGTGGCGAGAAGGCCCGGAGGTGGCGAACCACGAGGAACACGTCCCGCAACCCGCACCGTACGCATGGCAGCGCGCCAGCCGAGCACGACGCGCGCCGCCCAGTGGCCGGTTCGGCACCCAGCCTGTCTCTGATGCGCAACTGCCGCTCCCGACGAAATGGTGCGTCACGAGCTCCGCGGCGCCCCGCTGACGCAGCGC
>NZ_JBHYVA010000016.1:12511-30889 GCF_042750055.1 Streptomyces sp. NPDC059456 | reverse complement strand
AATATTTACCCGCCGCCAGATACATTTATTTAGCCCGCGGGGCGCGCGGGCCGCCGGGGGGGCGGGGGGGGGCGCCGCGCCCCCCCCCCCCCCCCCGCCACGGTCATGGACCCCGGTTCGCGACCCGACGCGCCCGTGCTGACGGGCGACGACCTGTAGGGCAATCCGGTCAGCCTCGCCGGGCTCCGGGGCCACGTCGTCGTCCTCAACGTCTGGGGTTCCTGGTGCGGCCCCTGCCGGGCCGAAGCCGACGGCCTGGAGCGGCTCAGCCGTCAGACCCGGGCCGACGGAGTCAGGTTCCTCGGGATCAACACCCGTGACCGGGACCCGGCCGCCGCCCGGTCCTTCGTGCGCGCGCACGCCCTGAGCTTTCCCAGCCTGCCCGACCCCACCGGTCAGCTGCTGCTCCGCTTCCCGCCCGCACTGCTCAACCCGCAGGCGGTCCCGGCGACGCTCGTGATCGACCGCCGCGGACGCATCGCCGCCGGCATCGGGGGCGCCGTCACCGAGGACCAGCTGCGCCCCGTACTGGCGCGCGTGGCGAGGGAGGAGTCATGACGCCCGCCGTCGCGGACGCGCCCTCCCTCGTCAACGGAACACTTCTGATCGCAGCCCCGGTGGCGCTCATCGCCGGACTGGTCTCGTTCCTGTCGCCGTGCGTCCTGCCGCTCGTACCGGGCTACCTCAGCTACGTGACCAGCCTGTCGGTCTCCGACCTGGCGGACGCGCGCGGCGGACGCCGCAGCCGGATGGCGACGGGAGCCCTGCTGTTCGTCCTGGGCTTCACGGCGGTCCTGGTCTCCGGGGGCGCCCTGTTCGGCCACTTCGGCCGTGTCCTGCTGGCCCACCAGGAGGCGGTCACCCAGGCGCTCGGCGCCTTCACCGTCCTGATGGGCCTGTCGTTCATGGGGTTCCTCCCGGGTTTCGCACAGCGGGAGTTCCGCAGTCACCGGCGGCCCGCCCTGGGGCTCGCCGGAGCCCCCGTGCTGGGGGCGGTGTTCGCCGTGGGCTGGACCCCCTGCATCGGCCCCACGCTGGCCGCCGTCCAGGCGCTGGCCTGGACCGAGGCGAGCGCGGCCCGGGGAGCCCTGCTGATGGCGGCCTACTGCCTCGGGCTGGGCCTGCCGTTCGTCCTGGCCGCGCTGGCCTTCCGCCGCGCCCTGGACGCCTTCGGCCTGGTCAAACGCCACTATCCGTGGGTGCTGCGGACCGGCGGGGGTCTGCTCGTCCTCGTCGGCGTACTGCTGGCCACCGGGGTGTGGAACGACCTGGTGTACACGCTCCAGCTGTGGAGCGCGGACTTCACCACCGCCGTCTAGTACCGATCCGAGCCTCCCGGTTCACCGGGACACAGAAATGCAGAGAGATGCAGAGATGCACATGACCATGTCGCTCCACCCACGGCGGTCCCGGACGGTCCGGGTCGCGGCCGCCCTCCTCTCCCTCTCCGCCCTCACGGCGTGCGGCGCTCAGCACGCCGAGGGCGCCGGCGGCCCCGCTCCCACGACGAGTTTCACCGAGCAGGGGGTCACGGTCACGCTCTCGGTGCCCGACTGGCACGCCTCGAAGGGCACGCTCACCGCGGTGTTCACGCCCGAACGCAAGGGTTTCCACCTCTACAGCACCGATCTGCCGGCCGGCGGCGTCGAAGGCGTGGGCAGGCCCACGGCGGTGTCCGTCAGCGGTTCCCTCGCGGCGGCCGGCCGGCTGACGGCCTCCGCGGAGGTGCGGTCGATCACCGTGCCCGGTGTCGAAACCCCGCTACCCGTCTACCCGGACGGCCCGGTCACCACCACGCTGCCCGTCCGTGCCGACGCAAACGGGGACGCGACGGTGCTGATCGGGTACGCGAGCTGCAGCACTCGGGACGGCTGTACCATTCCGGTCTCCGGCCGCCCCGTACACCTGCACGTCACCGGCGACGGCCCGACGTTCAACCCCCACTAGCCGCAACCCGCCCGGCCGAGCCTAAGGTGTCCCCCATGCCCAGCGTCCTGGTCGTGGAAGACGACCCCAGCATCCGCCAGTCACTGATCGAGGTCCTGACGGAACACGGGTATGCCGTACGCAGCTCCGCCGACGGGTTCGGAGCCCTGCGGGAGGTCACCCAGACGCCGTTCGACGCGGTCGTGCTCGACCTGGGCCTGCCCGATCTGGACGGAGGAGACGCACTGCGCATGATCCGGGGCATCTCCTCCGTACCCGTCCTGGTGGCCACCGCCCGCGACGACGAGCGGGAAATCATCAGCCTCCTCAACGCGGGCGCCGACGACTACCTGGTCAAACCCTTCTCCGGGGGACAGCTCGTCGCGCGCCTCTCGGCCGTCCTGCGGCGCACCACTCACGTTCCCGCCGCCGCGCCCGCCCCGGGGACGCGGGGAGCGCCGGCGGCCCGGGTCGCTCCGGCGGCCGAGGCGCTGCACCCCACCACGGTGGGCGAGCTCACCGTGGACCCGGGTGCGCGCACCGCGTACCTGGCCGGCGTCGAGCTGCGCCTGACCCGGCGGGAGTTCGACCTGCTCGCGTTCCTCGCCCGCCACCCCGGCCAGGTGGTCTCCAAGCGGCGGCTGCTGACCGAGGTCTGGCGCGAACCGTACGTCGACGACCAGACCGTCGACGTCCACCTGTCGTCCCTGCGGCGCAAGCTCGGCGAACGGGCGGCGGCCCCGCGCTACCTGCTGACCGTCCGCGGTGTCGGCATCAAACTGGTGGTACCGCGGTGAGGCGTTCACTGGCCGGCGTGGCACTCGCCGTGACCTCCATGGTCGCCCTCTCCTTCCTCATACCGCTGGGCGCGCTGGTGATGTCGCTGGTCAAGGCGCAGGCCGTCACCGCGGCCGAACAGCGTGCCGCCGCCCTGGCCCCCGTCCTCGCCCTGACCACGGATCCCTCCGCCCTCCGGGAATCCGCCGCCACCTTGGACCCGGCCCAGCAGCTGGTGGTCCACCTGCCGGCGGACGCCGGGGCCCTCGGTGACTCCAAGGCACCCCCCGGGCTGCTCGAACGGGCCCAGCAGGGGCGGGAGTCCATCTCCCAGGCGATCCCCGACGGCTGGATCTGCCTGCAGCCGGTGGTGCTCCCCGGCGACCGGGTCGCAGTGATCGAGAACTTCGTGCCCGAGGAGGAACTGACCCACGGGGTCAAGGAATCGTGGGCGGTCATGTCCTTCCTCGCGGTCGCGCTGATCGGTGGTTCCGTCCTGGTCGCCGACCGTCTCGGCGCGAAGGTCGTCCGGTCCTCCAGGAAGCTCGCGCAAGCCTCGCGCGCACTCGGCCAGGGCGATCTGGACACCCGTGTGGATCCCGTGGGCCCCAAGGAACTGCGGGACGCGGGCGTCGCCTTCAACGCGATGGCGCACCGGATGAACGAGCTGCTCGCCGTCGAACGCGAGCTCGTCGCCGATCTGTCCCACCGGCTGCGTACGCCGCTCACCGCACTGCACCTCGCATCGGAGCGCATGGCGGGCACACCCGAGTCGGCCAGGGTCGAGGCGGCCGTCGGCGAACTGGAGGCGGAACTGCAGGCCATCATCGCCGCGGCGCGCACCCCGCTCGCCGTCGGCCCGATGGGCCAGGGCATGCTCGGCACCGAGCCGCCCGCCGGTCACGACACCGGGGCCGCAGCCGGGGCCGGGGCCGGGAAGTCCGGTCCGCGCTGCGAGGCTTCCGACGTGGTCCGCCGCCGTACCGCCTTCTGGTCGGTCCTGGCGGAGCAGCAGGACCGGTCCTGCTGCCTCGACCTCACCCAGGAACCCACGACCGTCGGCCTTTCCGACGACGACGTCGCCGCCGTGGTGGACGCGCTCATCGGCAACATCTTCCGCCACACCGCGCCCGGGACCCCGTTCGCCGTCCAGGTGGTCCGCACGGCCCAGGCCGTGGAGCTGGTCGTCGAGGACGGCGGGCCGGGCATCCCCGAGCCGGACCTGGCCCTCTCCCGCGGGAGCAGCACCGGTTCCACCGGGCTGGGGCTCGACATCGCGGGGCGGGCCGCGACCGCGACGGGCGGATCGGTGCAGATCGGCCGCAGCGCCCTGGGCGGCGCGCACATCACGGTGTCGTTCGCCCTGGCGGCGCAGGCCCCCGCCGGACGCAGACCGCGCGTCTCCCGTCGCCGGCCGGCCTGGCCGCACGGACGACAGGGCCGCTTCCGCCCCGCCCCGTGACCGGTCAGCAGTCCAGTTCGCGCCTCCACAGTTCCTCCGTGAGCCGGCTGACCCCGGCCGCGAGGTGGCGTCGGTACGTGGACATCGGCAGGCCGAGCAGGTCCGCGGCACGCTGCTGGGTGCCCGCCGGCTGGAGATGGGTGTGGTGGAGCGCCCGGTGGGCACGCCGGTCGCGCGGGGCCGCCTGGAGCTCGGCGGCCGTCTCCCTGAGCAGGGCGGCCAGGGCGGTGGCCCGCTCGTCCGGTCCCGCGCCCTGACCCGCCCGGGCCGCGACGGCGCGGGAGTGCAGCAGGACCGAACCGCGCAGTCCGCCGGCCCGTCCCAGCCCGCGCAGGGCCTCGCGGACTCCGGCGGCGAAGGTCTCGGCATCGAGCACGCGCAGGGCGGCGCACGGTCCGTCGGGTGCCGCGACCGCCAGCGGGTCGGCCGCCGATTCCCGTTCGCAGAGCAGGCCGAGCCAGGCCAGCGGGGGCGTACGGCGCCAGTCGTGGACGAACGTTCCGTACGGGCGTCCTGCGACGGTGAAGTCGGCCTGCGGCAGCCGGTCGAAGTCCGTGTACGCGCAGCCGGCGGACCAGAACTCCGGATCGGCGAAGGGCAGCAGGGTGAGGGCGGGCCGCTGCTCCGCCGTGAGGTAGTGGTGGGTCAGGCGCAGCGTGACGAGGGTCTGGACGGCGGAGACGTCCTGGTACGTGTCCTCGGCCAGCCAGGCGCGCACCAGCAGGGCCCGCTCCCCCGCGCGCAGGTCGCCGTGGCGGGCGAGCCAGTCGGCGGCGGCCGCGGTGCCCGGGTCCGCGGTGACGGCCGGGTCGTCGAGGTCCTCGGCGCCGAGCGCGAGCAGGAGGTAGAACCCCGCGGGGGAGTCCGGCCGTGCCTGCGCCCGTACGGCGGCCCAGGTCGCGGCCGGATGGGCCCACCAGCCGCGCAGCAGCCGGGCGGACTCGGGCCCCTCGTGGCGTTCGGCCATGGCGAGGAGGGCCGGCAGCTCGGCTTCCTCCGCCGCCGTGATCGACAGGGCGTCGAGGTGCGCGGAGCCGGCCGCTCCGGCAGCGGTGACCGGCGCCAACAGGGGTCCGGCCAGGGGACTGTCGCGGTGCAGATAGGCGAAATCGGCCAGGACGGCGCGCTGGCGCGCCCGGTCGCCGTCGGTGAAGAGCTGCTGGTAGTACGCGCTCGCGCGCCGGCGCAGATCCGTCCTGCGGGCGGGATGGCGCCAGCCGAGTTCGGTGTCGAGGACGGATCGGGCGAGGTCGTGGGGGTGGATCCCCCGCGGGCCGTACTCGGTGATCGACAGCGTGCACAGCCACTCGAACAGTTCGCCGGCGTCGGGTACGCCGAGCAGCGCGGCGAGCAGCGGCTCCGTGGTGACGAGGGCCTGGGCGTAGGCCTCCAGAGCGGCGCGGTGCCGCGGCGTGGGCACCACGTCGAGCAGCGCCGCGAGCAGGGTGTTCACCACGTGGGGCGGGGAAGCCGGGCCGGCGTTCCCGCGTGAGCCGTGCACCCGTACGTCGGCCATCAGGGCGAGCGCGAGCGGATGGCCGTGGGTGAAGGCCAGGACGCCCGGATGCTCCGCCTCGGGTACGCCGCGCCGCTTCAGGAGCTCGGCGCTGTCCGCGGGGTCCAAGGGGGCCAGTGGCATGGGGTGCAGGAGGCCGAGCCAGGCGGGGTCGGTCCGCCAGGCGAGCGGCGGCGGCTCCCGGTCGGCGAGGACCAGCACGCTGTCCTCGGGCAGGTGGGCGAGAAGCCCTTCGGTGGCGAGCACCGCTCCGGGGACGTCGACCAGGACGAGGCTGCCGGGGGCCACGTGCGCAGCCGTCGGCAGTCCGCCGGCTGCGCCGCCTGCCGGTGCGGCCGGTGCTCCCGGTGCGGTTGACGAGGCCGGTGCGGCCGGTCCGGCCGGTGCGGCTGTCGGTACCGGTGTCGGTACGGCTGCTTCCTGCGCGATGACGGTCACCGGCCGGCCGGCGCGCGCGGCCAGCCACGCGAACTGCCGCAGCAGCGTGGACTTCCCGATCCCGGCCGAGCCGTGCACGTGGACCACCGCGCCGCGCGCGTCCGCCAGGATGCGGCGGAAGGCCTCGACCTCTGCCTGACGGCCCACGAAGCCCTTGGCCCGGGCCGCGGCGAAGCGGTCGGCCATCCTCGGCGGTGTCTGCTGTCCCCCCACGCCATGGTGATATCACCGGCCGGACCGGGAGCGGGCGCAACGAGCGGAATTCGAGCGGAAGTCGGTCACTGTCCGGCGTGTCGATCGGACGGTGACCGCTCCTACCGTGAGCAGTGCCCGGGAGGGCAAGGAGTCGCCGAACACTCACCCAGGAGGGGAATCCATGTCCGAAATGATGCCCGCAACGTCCACGCCGTCCGCCGCTTCCGGCTCGCCGGCCCCGGCCCGCAGCCGGCGGCGCCGTACCGGCCTGCGGCTCTCCGCTGCCGCCTCGGTGGCTGCGGCCTGCGCCGCGGCGCTCCTCGCCACCGCGGGTCCGGCCGAGGCCAGCCAGTTCTTCGGGGGCACGCTGCACCCCGGCGAGCAGCGCTGCATCCAGCAGTACGCCTCGTACCAGGTCCGGGCCGACGGCAAGGCGACCGGTCAGGGGGCGAAGTTCAAGCTGCAGTACAACGGCGTGACGGTCCCCGGCACCGGCTCGCCCGGCCTGGTGACCAACTGGGCCGCCGACCTGCGTACGGCATGGGGCAACTTCCCCGGTCCCGGCTACTACACCGCTTGTGCGACCAACAACGGCACCGCGGACACCAACGTCCGGCTGGAACTGAAGACCGACGGCGAGGTCTTCTGACGCCTCCGCCCATCCCACCGCGGGCCCCCCGCGCCGTTCCGGCCGCAGGTGCGGGGCGTGGCCTGATCGGCGCTCTGCCGGGGGCGGGCCCGCCCGTGGTCCACTGCCTCCGGCACCGCCCCGCACCGGCCGCACGCCGCCGGTGCGGCTTCGGCGTGCCGCCGCACGGCCCCCGTACGCCCTGACGAGCCAGGAGAGGTCATGCCCCGCATCGCACGATGGACCACGGTCGCCACCGTCACCTTCGCCACCGCACTGGCCGGCACCGCCGCGGCCGGCGCTGCCGGTGGAACCGCCGCCCCGGTCCGGGCGGCACCCCGCCCCGTGTTCTGGACCGCCCAGCCGCAGGGCCTGGCAGCCCCGGCGCCGCAGCGATTGCTGGACCAGCCCGTCCGGATCACGAACGACTTCGCCAAACGCCCCACCACCCAGTGCCTGGACGTCGACGCGAACGGCGGCGGCAACGGCACGGTCGTCCAGATCTGGCAGTGCAACGGCACCACCCAGCAGCGCTGGTACCTCTGGAACAACGGCGCCCTCGAGAGCTACCGCTTCCCCGGCAAGTGCCTCGACGCGGACCTCAACGGCGGCGGCAACAACGGTACGAGGGTGCAGATCTGGGACTGCAACAACACGCCCCAGCAGAAGTGGTCCCACCCGTCGGGTGACCGCGCGATCTACAACGCCCGCTTCTACGGCGGCGGCAACATCGTCATGGACCGCGACGCGAACGTCACGGGAAACGGTGCCCGCATCCAGTTGTGGCAGAAGAACTTCCAGTCGCAGCAGTGGTGGGACGTGTGGACCGACTGACTCCGGCAGCACGGTAGGCGCCCGCGGACACCCGGGCCCGCCCCGGCACCACCCGCCACCCGCCGCCCCGCAGGCCCGCAGGCCACAGGATCCGGCCTGCGGTGGCGGTCCCCGGGCCGCCGCGGCGAAGCCCGCGCGGGATCCCGTCGTGCCGGCGCCGCCCCGGTCGCCGCTCCCGTCGCCCGGACATAGGCTGGCCGTAGGGGAAGCGGCCATGGGCCGCCTTGAGAAGAACACCGTGTTGCCGATGGCCCATCCGCCATCGCGCGTGCCGGACGTGTGCCACCCCCTCCCATGACGGTTGACGGTCGTGAACCGCGCCGGCACCCTCCGCTGTTTCCGTGCGACGAGGGAGTCGCAGTGACAACACTTACTCGTGTACACCGCCGTGCCATGGCCATTGCGGCCACGCTGATGGCCGGAGGACTGATGGTGGGGGCGGGCTCAACGGCTTCCGCCGCCGTCTCGACCGGTCTTCCCGCCGAGGTCAGTCCCGCCGACCAGGCGGCTCTGCTGAACGACACCAATGCGATACGTCAGACGGAGAGCGCGCCGGCCATCGCCTGGGACGCGGCTCTCGCCTCCGGCGCGCAGTCCTGGGCGGACAACCCCGCGTCGCACCCCGGCGGGGGCCTCGCGCACGACGACGGCTTCAACAACGGCGCCGAGAACATGTCGAGCGCCGGACCGTCCCAGGCCGTATCGCAGTGGGCCGGAGAGAAGGCCGCATACGACGCGGCCGGCCCGAACTGGGACACGAACTCCCCCGGCTACAGGAACTGGGGCCACTACTGGAACATGGTCCAGAAGAACTACACGAAGATGGGCTGCGGTGCCGCCGGCGGTGTCACGGTCTGCCGCTACGCCTGACCGCCCCGCCACGCACCCCTTGTGGAAGCGAAGTCTCCGCACCGGGTCCGTACCCCCGAGCGCCGCGCAGATCGGGGCTCTTCTGGTGCCTGTGGGCGCCGACGCGGCCATCGGCCTGATGACCGCGCTCGCCGCCGAAGACCTCGTATGGCCCGGCTCGGTACTCATGAACCGTGAGATCGCCCACGACACCGTGGCACGCATCGTGAAGTGGTTCGGGCTCGGGGCGACTTGGTGGACCAACCGGCAGGGCCGTTCGTGGGATCCGGTCACTGCCTGCACTTTCGACGGCGTGGTTGCCGGAAGCGACGGCGAGCACTTCGCGGTCCTGATCCAGATGGGAGAGGACTGACCCGACGAAACACACGGACTTCAGCCACAACATGCCGCGTTCAGCTCAATCGGTGGTTCGGCCGTCCTCCTTGCCCACGCTGTGACCGTTGACAGCGCACGCCACCGGAGGCCCTCGTGTACGCATCCCGCCAGCAGGCGAAGTCCCGTCCGGACGGCCCGGACGGCCCGCTCGCCGTCGCGGCGGAGCAGAACGGCTTCCAGCCCTCCGTACCGCCCGCGTGGACGCGTGCGCTGCCGTTCGTGTACGTCGCCTTCGTCCTCCTCCTGGAAACGGCCCAGCAGGAGGAGTGGGCGGTGAGCTTCTTCCTCATCGCCCTGCCCGCCATCGCCGCCTACGCCTACGGCCCGGGCGTCGTGCTCGGCCTCACCGTGTTCGCGATCGCCCTGGAGGGCTCCCTCGCGGCCGTCTCCCACCACCTGGGCGAGACCCACCACGTCACCGCCGACATCGCGACGGCGGTCGTGGGTGTCCTGGCGGCGGTGCTGGCCGCGCACCGGCGGCGCCAGGAGCGCCACCTCGTCCACGCGAGCTCGGTCGCCGAGGCGTTGATGCGCGCGCTGCTGCGCCCCGTACCGCACCGGGTCGGGCACGTACTGGCGGCAGGGCTGTACCGGCCCGGCGAAGCCGGGACCATTACCCGCTCGTCGACCGGCTTCGTCAGCGGTTCTCCGGCCGGCCGGCTCCGGGCCCGGCGGAGGTCGTCAACTTCCTCAACACCGACCTCCCCCGCCACACCCGTAGCCTGCACGACGACATCGCGCTGCTGGCGATCGCCCCGCACGGCCTCATCTGAGGCAGCCCCGGCCGCGCTCCACTTCCCCTTGGTCCCCGCTCCCGCCGAGGTTCCGCACGAGCCGGGCGGCGACGTCGAACCGCTCCGGAGTGGACTCCAGTTGCCGAAGATGGCGCAGGTGCGCGGCCAGTTCTTCCTCGGCGTGCGGATACGTGCGCAGGGTCATGCCCATGCCCTGGCAGTAGGTGAGGACGAGGAATAGTCGCCGGGCGTGGTCCACGATGTCGGCGTCCACGCGTGAAGCGGCGAGTGCCCGGTGGAGGGCCGCGGCCTCGGCCGCCTTGCCGGCGAGGCATCCGTTCGGGAAGTCACCGTCAACGGGTCGGCGCAACAGCCCGGTGCGGCGGTCCGAATGACGGTCCGCCAGCCGGACCAGGTGCTGCGCACCGTCGGGCCGCGCACCGACAAGCGATTCCACGGGAGCCGGTCGGGTCAGGGCTTGTTCAGGTAGGCGAGGACCGCGCGGACGCGGCGGTTGGTGTCGTCGTCGTCCGTGACGCCGAGTTTGCCGAACAGGGAGGTCGTGTACTTGCTGATGGCGCCCTCGCTGAGGAAGAGACGGCGCGCGATGGCCTGGTTCGACAGGCCCTCGGCCATCAGGCCCAGTACGGAGTACTCGCGCTCGGTGAGCCGCCCCAGTCCCCGGTCCGGGGCGCTCCCGGAGAGCAGTTTCGCGATCACGGCCGGGTCCATGGCGGTGCCGCCGGCCGCGACGCGTTCCAGGGAGCCGATGAACTGCTCGGCGTCGAACACGCTCTCCTTGAGCAGGTAGCCGACGCCGCCGGAGCCGTCGGCGAGCAATTCGCGGGCGTACAGCTGCTCGACGTGCTGGGAGAGGATCAGGACCGGCAGGCCCGGGATCTCGGCGCGGGCGGTGAGGGCCGCGCGCAGGCCCTCGTCGGACTGGGTCGGGGGCATGCGGACGTCGATGACGGACACGTCCGGGCGGTGCGTCCGCAGTGCTTCAAGCGTTTCGGGCCCGGTGGCGGCCGTGGCCACCACCTCGTGCCCGAACGCCTCGATCAGGCGGACCATCCCGTCGCGCAGGAGGTACAGGTCTTCGGCTACGGCTATACGCATGGCACGGTCATCCTGACACGGGTCGGGCCGCCCTGGGGGCTGGTGATCGCGAGTGTGCCGTCGAATGCGGCAAGGCGGCGGCGCAGTCCGGCGAGCCCGCCGCCGGGCCGGGTGTCGGCACCGCCCCGGCCGTCGTCGTCGACGTCCACGACGATGCCCGTGTCGTCCCGTACGAGGGAGACGTGCGCCCGGGCCGCCCCGGCGTGCTTGACGGCGTTGGTGAGGAGTTCGGCGACCCCGAAGTAGAGGGCGGACTCGATCGGCGGGTCCAGGCGCAGCGGGCCGCCGTCCCTGACGGCCACGTCGAGGGGGACGTCCAGCGCGAGCGCGCGGACGGCGTCGACGAGCCCGCGCTCGCTGAGGACGGGCGGGCTGATGCCGCGGATCAGTTCGCGGAGTTCGGTCAGCGAGGCGGCGGCGCCGGCCCGCGCCACCCCCCACAGCGCCTTGGCCTGGGCCGGGTCCCGGTCCATCAGGGCCTCGGCGGTGGCGAGCGAGAGCCCGAGTGCGACGAGGCGTGCCTGAGCGCCGTCGTGGAGGTCCCGCTCGATTCGGCGGATCTCGGCGGCCTGCGCGACGGTGGCGTCCGCGCGCTGGGAGGTCAGCTCGTCCACCCGCTCCGCCAGCGCCATCGCGGGCGAGGGCCGCAGGAAGCGCACGGCCACCGGGCGCAGGGACCGCCAGGCGTACGGGGCGCAGCCGACGGCCAGGGCCAGCGCGCACGCCCCGGCGAGCCGCACGGCGGTCCCGTGCCGGGTGAGCCCGAGGCCGGCGGCGGCCAGCGCGGCCGGCGGGAGGGCGGCCACCGCGCCGGCGGTGAACGGGGCGATGACGGCGAACCGCAGGTCCCGCCAGGTGGCGGGGTCGCTCCACCACAGCCGCATCCGCTGGTCCATGACGGCGTCCCGGCGACTGCGTTCGTAGCTGAAGCCGTTCCACCAGTAGCCCGTGGACAACTGCATCACCGGCCCGGCTTCCCGGTACCCGGCGGGGACGTCCGTACCGGTCCACCGCGCGACGAGGAACCGGACCGCCCGGCACACGGTCTGCGCCAGGGCGAGCGTGCCCGCGCACACGATCACGGCGGGCCCGATCCACGACCACGGGTGCTCCGCCCCGCACCACACCCCCAACCCCACGGCGGCGGCCCACACCACCGGCACGAGCATGCAGACGGCAGCGGCGGCGCACGCCCGTCCGAACCCCACCCCGGCTCGCACCACCCAGGACCCCACCCGCCCCATGACTCCCCCTCGGCTCTCGTTCGATGCCTCCACTGTGCACCGTCGGGGGCCCGCAGCATCCTTGTTCGTGCCGGGAGTGGGGCTGGCCCCACCCCGCTGTGGGGCCAGGCCGATACCGCGTCGTACGGCTGCTCCGTAGCGTCGTGGCCATGGAAACCAACGCGAACGCCACGAACGCCACGAGCGCCACGACGACCGACCCGGTCCTCCTCGACACCCCCGGCGCCCGGGCCGCGTTCGCCTCGACCCGGGCCGGCGTAAGGATCTACGGCGCGCTCACCGCCGCCGCCCTCCTGACGGTCGTCGCGGTCGCGGTCACGGGTCACATGGTGAACCCGTTCATGTGGGTCCGCGCGATCCTCCTCCCCCTCATCGCGGTGCTGCTGCACCGGCTGACGGTCTCCGTCTTCCAGGGCTCCCGGCGCGCCTTCGAGCGCCTGCGCGGCATCTCGGCCGTCTTCCCGGTCGCGATCGTCGGCGTCGACCTGATCCCGGGCGTCTGCCCGTGGTGGTACGCGGCACTGCAGGCGCTCTGCGTCCTCCCGGTCATCCGCATCGCCCTCACGATGCGCGGCACGGCCCTGCGGACGGCGTTCCCGAAGACCCGCTGACGCGAAGACGGGCGGACCACCCCGGCGACCCCGGGGCTCGGGGCCGCCCAGGCGGCTCCGAGCCCCGCATGACCCGCGCGCCGGCTCAGCGGCAGGCCGGCCGCCTAGCGGGCGTTGCGGCTCTCGGCTTCGGCTCGGGCTATGGCTTCGGCTTCGCTGTCGGCCAGTGCGAGAGCGACGCCGAACGCCTGGGCGATGTGGCCCGCAGCGGACATGACGCGTGCGGTCCCCACCACCGGGGCGATGGCGACGAGAAGGTCCTGCAACTGGTCGACCGTGAATTCGGCCTTGATCGCAGGATTGATGTGGGCCAGGTAGGAGATCGCCGGTGCGTCCATCGCGACCAGCGCGGAAATGCGGGCGAGGATCAGTGTCCGCTCGTCCATGTGGCAGTGCTCGAGGGAATCGATCGTCATCGCGGCGATCGTGTCGAGTACCGGGGTTTCGGATGCTGTAGCCATGGGGGAACCGCCTTCTGGTGAGGTGGAGCCGGGCCGGCACCTGCTCGGTGCGGGCCGGTCAGGTGATACCGGACGTGGTGGACGAGGACGTGGTGGACGAGGGCGTGCTGTTCGCGCGGCCCACATCGGCCAGGGCCAAGGCCTTCGCCTGCTCGAATTCCTGCTGTGTGATGACGCCCCGGGCGTGCAGTTCCGAGAGCTTGGCGATCTCGTCGGCGCTGCTGCGCCGGTCGCCGCCCGCCGTCTCCCTGACGTAGGACTCGAACGCCTTGTGCTGCTGCATGACGTGTTCCGTCTCGCGGCGGCCCATGTCCTTGCCGCGGACCAGCAGGTACACGAAGACCCCGAGGAAGGGCAGCACGACCACGAAGATCGTCCAGCCCGTCTTGCCCCACCCGCCCAGGGAGTCGTCCCGGAAGACGTCGAAGATGACTTTGAAGAGCAGGAAGATCCAGATGACCCACATGAAGAACCACAGCATGGTCCAGAACGCGCCCATCAACGGGTAGTCGTAGGCGAGGTTCGTCTGCATGGCCGGCTCTCCTGTCGTTCGAAGTTCAGCCCGGGCTCCCCGTGCACCGCCCTGCACCGCCCCGGTCGGGATCGGCGGGGGGATCGGCGGGGGGCTAGGAGCTCGCAGCGGGTGGTGAGGCGCCCCGGAGGGCGGTACGGATGCGCGCGAACCGGGTCGCCGCCCGGTCCGTGCCGGGCGGCGCGCTCAGGTCCGGACCGTCGCGGACGGCGTCCGGAGGTTGCCGTGCGGGCCCCGGATCAGCCGCCTCGGCCCGGACCGCACGGTCGAGGAGGGAGCGCGCATGTCTTTCGGTGAGCACGGGCACGAAGTCGCGGATGCGGCTGTCCTGGAAACGCTGCACCGCGGCGGACAGCGCCGCGTCGACCTGCCCGGGAGTCTGCCGGCCGTGATACACGGCCCTGAGGTGTGCGCCGACTCGCCGAACGGCTTCTTCCTCGCCCGACTGTGAAGACATCCGATCCTCCTGGGACCATGCTGCACCCGGGAATCCCCCGGGCACCACCGGAGGACGGCCGCCGGCCCGGACCCGTTCACCGTGGCGCCGGCGGCTGCCGTGGACCCTCGGGCGCCGCCGCCGAGAAAGCTCGTGCCGGCCTCTGGCGGACGCGCGTAGATCTCCGCCACCATTTCCCTGCTCCGTCAGCACACCCCTGCTCTCCCCGCACCGCCGTCCCGTCCGTCACGGCCACCAGCAGGAGGCACCCCCGATGAAGCTCCGTTCCGTCCTGACCGCGCTCGCCCTCGTCCTCGGCGCGCTGCTCGCACCCGGAGTCGGCGTCCTCGGCGGCGCCACCGTCGCGCAAGCGGCCACCAAGATCAGCCACTCGACCGCGACTTCGATGTTCCGCGGCTCCGGCATCACCTGGTCGTCGTCCGGCGGCTGCTCGGACCGCAACAACGCGACCTGCACGTCCTTCGAGCAGCTCAACCTCGCGACCGCGCAAGGCGCCCAGACCCTCAGGAGCGCCAGTGGCTGCGCCCTGAACATCACCGGGGGCACCGAGGCCGGTCACGCGAGCGGCACCTACTCGCACTGGAACGGCTACAAGCTCGACTTCGGCAAGTCCACCTGCCTCGGGAACTACATCAAGAACACCTTCGGTTACATCGGACTGCGCGGGGACGGCGCCCCGCAGTGGAAGTCCGGTGCCGGCAACGTCTACGCCGACGAGGGCAGCCACTGGGACGTGACTTTCCTCACCTGCGGCGGCTGCTGACGTCACCTCAGATGCGGCGGCGTCCAGTCGTGGTGCCGAAGGATCATGCGCGTTGCGGCGCTCGAGGGCGTCAGCCGCATCATCGTGTTGCGCACGGCGACGGCCAGGGGGTGCGAGAGCCGCTGTCCCATCCGCCCGGCCTGCCGGGCGGCCCGCGCGACCGCCTGGCTGCGCGGCCGGCGCTCGGCGTCGTAGCGGACGAGCGCGGCATCGACGGTGGGACCGCTGGCGAGTGCGGCGGCCAGGGTGACCGCGTCCTCCAGCGCTTGGCACGCGCCCTGGCCGAGGTGGGGGGTCATCGCGTGTGCCGCGTCCCCGAGCAGTGCGATCCGGCCGACGGCGTACGAGGGCAGCGGCGTGCGGAGTTCGTCGACGTCGTGGTGCAGCACGGCGGTGGGCCGGGTCGCGTCGAGCAGGGCGGGTATCGGTTCGTGCCAGGTGCGAAACCGTCGGCGCAGCTCGGCGACCGGGTCGGCGAACCGGGTTCCGGCGGGCAGGTCGAGGACGGCGTGCCACTCGGCACGTCCGTCGTGGAACGCGATGTGACCGAACTCGGCCCCGTGCCCCCACGTCAGCTCGAAGTCGGTGCGCAGGTCGACCGCCCGCTCGGTGATGGCGCGCAGCACGGTCGACCCGCTGTGGACCGGTCCCGGATGGGCCGGGAAGAGGAGACCGCGCACCTTGCTGCCGATGCCGTCGGCCGCCACCACCAGATCGGCGTCCAGAACCGTGTCGCCGCAGGTGACGTGCACCGTCCGCGGGCCGGTCTGCCGGACGGAACCCACGTGCGAACCGGTCAGCAGCGCCTCGGCCGGGAGGGCCTCGCGCAGCAGTCGGTGCAGAGTGGCGCGGGGAATGCCCACGATCGGCGTACCCACCGCCCGCTCCAGCACCGCGCCGTCCATCCGGGTCAGCCAACGACCGTCCGGTGTACGGGTGCCGCCGGTGTACTGGCCTCGCGAAGCCTGCCTCACCGCACCGCCGACGCCCAGTGCGTCCAGGGCCCGCAGTCCGTTGGCGGCCAGCGAGATGCCGGCCCCCGCGTCCGCGAGCGTGGACGCGCGCTCGACGACCGTCACCTCCCAGCCGACGCGGCGCAGACCGATCGCGGCGGCCAGCCCGCCGATGCCCCCGCCGACGACCACTGCCCTGCCGTCCATGGCACACCCCCCGTTTTTCTACACCTGTAGAAGGATGAGGGTATCGGACGTACTACAGGTGTAGAAAGGGACCATGGCTTCGGATCGGCGCACTCTCCTCGCGGACGCGGCTCTCGACGTACTCGCCGACGAAGGGATCCGCGGCCTGACCCACCGTGCGGTCGACCGGCGGGCCGCCCTGCCGCCCGGCACCACTTCGGCGTACTTCCGCACCCGGGCCGCACTGCTCACCGGACTCGTCACCCGCCTCGTTCAACGCGACCAGGCAGAGCTTCACATGACGGCCGAGGCGCTGCCGCCCCTGCGCACGGCCGGGGAACTGGTGGACGGCATGGCGATGCTCACCCGGCAGCGCCTCACCGGCGAGGGCCGCCGCCGCTCGCTCGCCCGCTACGCCTGCGCCGTCGAGAGCGTCCGCGACCCCGAACTGCGCGAGATCCTCGTCCCTCGCGACAACGCCGGCCGTGAGGCCGTCCGGCGCTTCCTCGCCGAACGCGGTGTGGCGGACGTCGACGACCGCACCCACACGCTGCTGACCTGCATCGACGGGCTCGTCTTCGCGGGGCTCGTGAGCGGCGGCGACGTACCGCGCGAGGCCCTCGAAGGCCTGGTCGCGGCCGCCCTGCGCTAGACGAGTCGTTCCGAAGCGATCGTGCTCAGCTTGCCGATGGGCCAAGGGGCCATTCGATGGCGTGCTGCCGGCCCGTGGACATGCATGCTGCCTGCGCCGAGGCGGGCTTTGCGTCCCCCGAGAAGCCGGCGAAGCAGATGACGCTCGCCGCACCATGGAGGCCGGAGCCGGTGCTGCTTGTCCCGGGCCGCTCACGGCAGCTGCCGAATCCCTTCCCGGGGCTTCAACTCAGCTGGTCGCGCACGAGATCGAGGAATGCCTGTCGGCTCGGATGGATGTGCGCCCAGACCTTCTCGTCCTGTGGCTCTCCCGGATCTTCGGGGCCCTTCCTGATCACCTCCTGTACTGCCCACGCGAGGCTGCGTGCCGCTTCGCTGACCTCGGACGCGCACAGTACGTGGATCGTCTTCTGCGTCACCCACACCCCGTCGAGGACCTGCCTCGCCCGGGCCTGCCACTGCTCGTCAGCCAGGTTGTGGTGATACCGGTCCACCGCGACTCGTTCCGCTTCCTGCACCGCAGACAGAAATGCGATGAGGTGCGTGAGGCGCTCGTTGCGCCGCGCCTCGGCAAGTTCACGGTCACTGCGGCGCGCCTCGCCGCGTTCCAAGGCACGTCCTGCCGAGCGTTGAACCAGCATCGACATGAGCCCGCCGAGCAGGACGCCGATGAGCGGCGCAAGCGTTGTCCACACAACGTCCGATTATGACATCGATGGCATGAACACGGCACGGGGGTCGGGCAATATCGGGCCGGGACCGGGACGCGCAGACGGCCAGGTTGTCGCAGCCTTCGGCAACGGCGGCCGGATCGCGGGATGCGCCCCTCGGGGGTCTTCCGAGAGGCGCGTGCCCGGTCCTGCCGCCGGCCGGGTCAGCGGGCCGCCGTGAGGACGGCGTCCGTGTTGTAGGGCGCGAAGCCGGCGTTGTCCTTGCAGCCGAGTTCCTCGAAGGTGCTGACCTTGGTTTCCGGGTCGGTGTACGTGAGGCGGTACTTGCAGGCGCCCTTGATGTAGCGGCCCTTGACCCCGCCGGGGAAGTCGATCTCCTTGTTCCAGAGGTAGGGCGAGTCGTAGTCGTTCAGGCGGGCGGTGGCGTTCACGTCGATGCCGCCGGGCGCGTAGATCTCGTAGACCCAGCCCGTCTTCGCGGTGCCGTACGTGGCGAACTTCTGCGCGACCCATTTCTCGCAACTGGTGCTGAGGTGGGCGCTGTTCTGGCCGCCGCCCTTGACGATGTACTCGGCGAGCGGGGTCACCTGGTCGCCCCGGGGCGTGAACCCGGTCTGGAAGATCTCCTCGACGGTCTCCCGGGTGTCCCCGCGCCACAGGGTGTTCACGTCGGTACGCCACTGCCAGCGCTCGGCCGCGGCGGCGGCGGCGACGGGGCGGGCGATGGCCGAGTTGGTCGTCGTACGCCACCAGTCCCAGGCCCGGTACTCGACCGTCGGCCCGCAGGGGCTGGTCAGGCTGTCGTCGGCAGCTCGCAGTCCCGGAGGTACGGCCGGTGCCGCAACGGACGACGCGTGCGGGAGGGCGGCCGGGGCGGCGAGGGCCGGCCGGGGGGGGGGCGCGGGGCGGGCGCGGGGGGGGGGGGGCGCCCCCCCACACGGCAGGAGCAGGGGGAGGTACCCAAACAAAAGGAAA
>NZ_JBHYVA010000016.1:0-12501 GCF_042750055.1 Streptomyces sp. NPDC059456 | reverse complement strand
GGACACGAGGGAGAGCGCGGCGAGCACCCGCAGAGCGGACTGCAGCATGGTGAAGACCCATCAGTCGATCAATGTGACGGGTCTCGTTATAGGGGCGGGCCCCGACGCGATCGGGACCGCGTGCGAGACGGCCACCCGCACGGGGGGAACAGTCATACTGGGGAAACGATCAACCTCGCGGCGAAGAGTGGGTGCGCAAGCGCCCGGTGGCGTCGTCGAAGCCGGCTCCGGGCCGAGGGCCGACAGGTGCTCCCGGTGGAACGAGGGCGCGGCCAGGGCCTGCACGCCGCCTCGCGCCACGAAGCGGCCGCGCGTCCGGGGGAAGGGCGGCCGTCGCCTGCGGGCCGGGCGCAGCGGCCCGTCCTCGGGACGCGCGGACGCCGGGATCACCGGGGGTGGCCGTCGAGCCAGTCTTCGTAGCGGGTGGGGGCCAGGCGGGCGCCGTCGCCGGCGATGAGGACGTCGCCCACGACGGCCGCGAACATGCCCGCCCGGGCGTCGGTGACGACCGCGCGCCCGTCCTTGCGGGCCCTCAGGGTGAGCCGGCCGAGCTCGTCCAGCGGGAAGACCTCCGGGCCGGCGACGTCGAGGGTGCCGTTCAGCGCGGGGGCCGCGGCGACATCGGCCAGCGCCGCCACCACGTCGGCCGCCGCCATCGGCTGGACGGGCGTGGCCGGCAACCGGACGGCGCCGTCGTCGGCGGTCCAGGACATGACCGCGTCCATGAACTCGAAGAACTGGGTGGCGCGCACGATCGAGTACGGGGTGGGCCCCTCGCGCAGCAGTTCCTCCTGGAGCGTCTTCGCGCGGTAGTAGTCCAGCTGCGGCACCCGGTCGACTCCGACGATGGAGAGGATGACCTGGTGCCGGACGCCCGCGCGCTCGCCCGCCGCCAGCAGGTTCCCCATGGTGGTGCGGAAGAAGTCCGGGGAGGCCTCGTCGAACGTGGGCGAGTTCGTCACGTTGACGACCGTGTCGGCGCCTTCGAGTGCCCGGTCGAGCCCGGCGCCGGTGAGGAGGTCGACCCCGGTCGACAGGGATGCGGCGACCACCTCGTGTCCGGCCTCGCGGAGCCTGGACACGAGCTGGGACCCGATCAGTCCGGTGCCGCCGATGACGGTGATCTTCATGGCCGTACCCCTTCATCAAACTCGGACAATTCTTATCCGAGATGATACTCGGATAGTCTGAGTCCGAGTCAAACGGGAGGGCGCGTGAAGTTGTCAGGTGGCGTGGAGTGGGCGCTGCACTGCTGTGTGGTGCTGACCGCGGCGACCGAGCCCGTTCCGGCGGCCCGGCTGGCGCTGCTGCACGACGTCTCGCCCAGCTACCTCGCCAAGCAGATGCAGGCGCTGTCCCGCGCCGGCCTCGTGACGTCCGTCCAGGGCAAGACCGGCGGGTACGCCCTGACCAGGCCCGCCTCCGAGATCACGGTGCTGGATGTGGTGCAGGCCGTCGACGGCGCGAATCCGGCCTTCGTGTGCACGGAGATCCGCCGGCGCGGGCCGCTCGGGACCCCGCCGGAGGACTGCACGGAGCCGTGCGGCATCGCCCGCGTGATGTCCGCCGCCGACGCGGCCTGGCGGGCGTCGCTGCGGGGCGTGACCATCGCCGACCTCGTGGGCTCGGTGGAGCGGGACAGCGGGCCCGGGGCGCTCCCGGCCGTCGGCGCCTGGCTGAACCCGACCACCGGATCCGGCGGCGCCCGAACGGAGTGACCCACCGGGGCAGCCGTGCGCGGGCCGTCCGGATGGGGTGCCCCGGAGACCGGGCACGAGGGGGCCGTGTCGGAGCGCAGGAACCTGATCGGGATCGGGATCGGGATCGGGATCGGGGCGAGGCTGGTGGTCCTGCCGGGCTGGTGGGCCCTGGATCGGGTGACGAGCGGCGCCGAGGGGGACTGGCGCAGCGACACCGTCCGCTTCCGGGCACTCAACGCTTCCGGGCACTCAACCCGTACGACCAGGGGGACGCACAGCGGGGGCCACCGGTCCCCGGGTTCCGGGCGGGCCGGCCGTCAGCCGGAATCCCCCGGCTCGGTCTCGTCGGGCTCCTCGATGATGTGCATGGCCGCCTCTTCCGCCGAGGCCGCTCCGCCGTTCACGCCCACGTCGTGGGCCACCACGGAGATGTGGCGGGCCGGCCCCTCCTCGTCCGCGGGCGCCAGCCGTCCGGCCCTTACGGAACCGGTCTGCGGGTTCTCGGCGTTTTCGTCGGCGAACTCGTCCCACGCCGGCTCGTCGGGATCGGGCTCGGGGAGTTCGCGGGCCAGGCGCTGGTCGAGGGTCTCGCCGGCGAGCCGGCCCTCCGCGGTGGTCGCGGGATCGTTGACCGCCAGCGGCCGCTCGGGCGGCGAGTACCCGGTGTCGAGCATCTCGTCGAGACCGGGCTCGTCCAAGGCGTTGTCCAGGTCGGGCCGCGCCTCGGCCGGTTCGTCGCCCTCGTGCGGTTGGTAGACCTCGTCGCCGTGCGATTCGGTGCTGCTCATGGCGCCTCCCAGATCAATTCTGATCATATCCGGCGAATCCACGCGATCGGCGATGTCACGCCCGCCGATGACGACGTGTGACCCCGTACCCGGACGGCCCTGGCCGTGGCCGTGGCCGCCCATAGCCGGATTTGATTCACCATGCATTCATCGCGTGCCACCATGTGGCGGGCGTGATCGACGCCCGGTGTACGAAACCGACACCAAGGAGCAGGTTCTTGACCACCCACCTCAGCCGAAATACCGGCCGACGGATGTTATCGGCGCTGATCACGGCCCTGTGCGCCGTCATCGGCAGCGCCGCGCTCGGTACGAACCCCGCGGCAGCGGCCGATCAGCGCCGCCCGGTCTACGCCATCGCGCACCGCGTCGACACCCTGGGCGGCGTGGACGCCGCACTCAAGCACGGCGCCAACGGCATCGAGATAGACGTGTGCGCCTGGTGGAACCCGAACGAATGGCGGGCCTACCACGACTGTTCCTCGGCCGGTGACAACCGGCTGGGCCCCGGTTTCGACAGCATGATCGACCGGATCCTCTCCCACGCCGACGCGGGGCGCCGGCTGTCGCTGGTCTGGCTGGACATCAAGGACCCGAACTACTGCGGGGAGCAAGAGAACCGCGGGTGCAGCGTCGCCGGACTGCGTGACAAGGCCCAGCGGCTCACGGCCGCCGGGATCCAGGTGCTCTACGGGTTCTACGAGTACCACGGCGGCAATACCCCGGACGTCGGCGGCAGGGGCTGGAAGAGCCTGGAAGGCAGGCTCGGCGCCCTGGAGGGCATCACGACGACCGGGACCCGCGACCAGGTCCGGGGCGCCTTCGACCGGTCCGGTTCCGGATTCCCGGCCGGCCGCCGGGTGATGGACTACGGCGACAGTGACATCACCAAGGGGTTCGGCAACTGCACGGAAGCCACCTACTACACGTGCGCGGAGCTGAAGAAGGGCGCCGCGGACCGTGACGCCGGGCAGCTCGCGGCCACGCTGTCCTGGACGACCACGTACAACGATCCCTGGTACGTCGACAAGCTGCTCGGCGACGGGCGCGTGGACGGGATCATCGCGGGCTACGGGGCCTTCACCGGAGTGCGCGAGTACGACGACGGCTGGCAGTGTGCCAACGCCGTCAACCTCGTCCGCGACTGGGTGAACCGCCACGGTGGCACCCATCGCATGGCCGTCCCCGGTGACCGTTTGTTCCGGTAGGGCGCGGGGGCACCGACGACCGCCGCGGCAGGCGCCGTGCGCGCACGGCGCACCCGCGGTGCGATGGCTCGGTGCCCTTCCCCCGGCCCCGGCGGACGAGGCCCTGACTCGCGCCGACCCTGCGATGCGCTACAGCATGGAGGGAGGGCGGTCGACCGTGGCTGCCGTGCAGAAGGGCATGACAGAACGTGACCAGGCAGCGCTTTGCGTTCTGCGGGGCTGAGCTGGCCGCTGTCTACGTGCTCACCGAGGGCCGCAAGGAACTCCATCTGGCCGAGGTGACCGGAAACCGCGCCATGCTGTACGGCCTGCCGGCTGTCCTCTCCGTGGACGGGCACTCCCCCGCCGCCGAGGCCCACCGCTCCGGCCGGCCGCTGTGGCTCAACCCGAAGGCACTGGCCGCGTACATCGAGGAGGACCCGCACTACTTCCCCGGCCGGGTGCGGGACGACTCCGTCAGGGCGTCGCCCGCCAAATTCTCCCTCGGGGCCCTGCCGCTCGGGCACGGATCCCAGCAGCTGGGCTGCCTCATCGTCGCCGGCGAGGTCCCCGACGGGTTCAGTGACGACCGCCGGAGCCTGCTGGAGCTGTACGCCGACCAGGTCGCCGCCGGGCTGGAATCGGTGGCCGCCCACGCGTCCGGGCGCACGGCGCCCCGCCCCGTGCTGGGACACACGCTGGTGCCGCTGCGGGGCGGGGCGTTCATCCTGGACCTCCCCACCGGCCGGATGGAGGCACACGCGCGCGTCCTGGAGCTGCTCGGCATCGCGCCCGACCAGTTCGGCGGCAACGTCGAGGCGCTGCTGGCGAGTGCCGTGCCGGACGACATTCCCGCGCTGATGGCCATCGTGGAGCCGGACCGGCTCACGACGGAACCGCAACAGCTGGCGTTCCGCATCCGCCGGCCGGGAGGTGAACTGCGCTGGCTGGGCATGCGGTGCCGGGTGATGATGGACGACGACGGCACCCCCGTGCGGGTGCTCGGCGTGGTGGCCGATGCCTCCTACCTGCGCCCCACTGCGGACGACGTCTCCATCGTGCAGCGGCTGTCCACCAAACTGGCCGGCGCGACGACCATCCGCGACGTCAGCCAGATCGTGGTCACCTCCCTGCGCGCGCCGCTGGAGGCGAGCCGGGTGGCGGTCGCCGAGCTGGAGGCCGACCGGCTCGTGGTCACCGTGCTCGACCCTCCCGAGCCGCGCGCCTGGCCGGGCATGTGGCGGTCCGAGTGGCGGTCGGAGTGGCCGGACGCCTCGATGCACGACCTGCCGACGCTGCAGAACGCGCTCCGGGAGGGCCATGTCAGCCTGTGGCCGCCGGGCGCGGACCTCGAACCCGCTCTCGCGGGGATCGGGCCCGGCGGGCTTGCCGTGCTTCCGCTTCCCGCGGACGGCCGGATGGTCGGCGTCTGCCTCGTCGGGTGGGACGGTGAGCACCGGTTCGGGCCCGAGGAGCGGTCGCTGCTGACCGCCACGGCGGCGCTGGTGGGGCAGGCCCTGATGCGCGCGCACGCGCTGGACGCCGGCCATGAACTCGCCACGATGCTCCAGCGCAGCCTGCTGCCGCGCAAGCTCCCCACACTGCCGGGCGGAGTGGCCGTGGCCCGCTACCTGCCCGCGACCGTGGGGCTCGAAGTGGGCGGCGACTGGTACGACGTCATCCCGCTCAGCGACGGACACGTGGCCCTGGTCATCGGCGACGTACAGGGACACAGCGCGGGAGCAGCGACCATCATGGGCCAGATCCGGACGGCCGTGCGGGCCTACGCGGTGGAGCGCCACCCGCCCGACGTGGTCATCGCCCGGGCCAACCGGCTGCTCGTCGGCATGGAGACGGACCTGTTCGCGACCTGCCTGTACGTGGACCTGGACATGGAGGAGGGCATCGCCTGGTTCGTCCGGGCCGGTCACCTCCAGCCGGTCCTGCGTTACCCGGACGGCAGCACCGAGGAGCTGGCGGTCGAGGGAGGACCTCCCCTGGGAGTGGTCACGGACACCGAGTTCCCCATGACGGAAGTCGGATTGGCGCCGGGGACCGTGCTGGCCCTGCTCACGGACGGCATGGTCGAGTCGTCCAACGTCCGTCTGGAGGACGGCATGCGCCGGGTCTGCGAGGTGCTGGCCGCGGCGGACCCGGCCGACCCGGGGATGATGGCCGACGAACTGGTCTCGCGGGTCAACCGGCGGGACGACGACGTGGCGCTGCTGCTCATGCGCTACGACGGCACCCGCGTCCGGCCGATGCGGACGTACTGGACCGTTTGGCGGCTCCCCAACGCCGTCCACCACGCACGCCGTTTCGCCGCGCGCACCCTGCGCTCGTGGGGTGTGGTGGAGGAACTCGACGTCGCCCTGCTGGTGGTCTCCGAACTGGTCACCAATGCGATCGCGCACACGCAGGGAGAGGTGCGGCTGGATCTGACGCTGTCCGCGGACCGGCTGCGCATTTCGGTGAACGACGCCTCGCCCCGCTCCCCCGTCAAGCCCGGGGACGTGGACTGGTCGGCGACCGGGGGCCGCGGGATCCTCATCGTCGAGGCGACGACCGCGTCCTGGGGCGCGGTGCCGCTCAGCAGCGGCAAGCAGGTGTGGGCCGAGGTGTCGCTGGACCCGCGCGAGCGGCTCACCGGGCGCGGATAGCGCCCGGGAGCACCGCCACGCCGCCCGCCGGTGCGGACGACGGCCTCAGGCCCTGCCCGCCCAGACGGGGGGTGTGCGCCGGGCCCACGGAGCTGCCCGTTCCAACTGCCCGGCGAGGCGGAACAGGACGTCCTCGCGCCCGTATCCGGCGGCGAACTGGATGCCGATGGGCATGCCGGTGACCGGATCGGCCGCCAGCGGCACCGACATCGCGGGAGTGCCGGCGACGTTGAAGGCCGCGGTGAAGGGCGACCGGTGGAACAGGTGCTCCAGCCAGCCGCGGCCGTCCGCCCCCTCGGCGCCGCGGCCGTAGGCGCCTATGACCACGGGGAGTTCGGGGAGCGTGGGGGTCAGCAGTACGTCGTGCCGGTCGAAGTACGCGCCGACCGACCGGGCGACCCGGTTGCGCACGTCGAGGGCCTGCACGAACTCGGCGCCGCTCACCCGGCGTCCCCAGTCGTAGCTCGCCAGCATCTCGGGCTCGACGGTCGTCTCGTCCACGGGGCGGCCGGACGCCTCGGCGAACCCGTCGATCCACGTCACCAGGTTCGCCGTCCACAGCCGGGCGTTGGCGAGGACGAATTCCTCCCAGCTCACCCCGAGGTGCACTTCGGTGGGTTCGACCCGGTGGCCGAGAGCGTCCAGCAGGCGGGCGCCGGCCAGGGTCGCCTCCTGCACCGTCGGCTCCACGGGGCGCCCGTTCCAGGGGGTGGTGAGCAGTCCGACGTGCAGCCGGCCGGGGTCGCGGGTGATCTCCTCGGCGTACGGGCGCCGGGGAGGTGCGGCGGCGTACGGATCGCCGCTTTCGGGGCCCTGGACCAGGTCGAGGAGCGTCGCGCTGTCGCGGACGGTCCGGCTGAGGCCGCCGTGCACCGCGAGGCCGTTGAAGACCTCGTCGGCGTCCGGGCCCATGGAGATGCGGCCGCGGGTGGGCTTGAGGCCGAACAGCCCCGTACTGGCGGCGGGGACGCGGATGGAGCCGGCCGCGTCGGTGGCGTGTGCGAGGGGGGTGATGCCGGCGGCGACGGCCGCGGCCGACCCGCCGCTGGAACCCCCCGGGGTCCTGGTGAGGTCCCAGGGGTTGCGGGTGGGCCCGTGGAGGACCGGTTCCGTGGTGGTGCTGTAGGCGAATTCGGGGGACGCCGTACGCCCGAGCGTCACCAGGCCGGCCCGCCTGAACCGTCGCATGAGGTGGGAGTCCGCCGCTGCCGTGTTGCCGGCGGCGAGGCGGCTGCCCAGTTCGACGCGCTTGCCCTTCATGGTCACGGCCAGGTCCTTGATGAGGAACGGGACGCCCGCGAGCGGTGTGCTGCCCGGGCTCGGAGCGTCCTCGGCCGGCCAGTTCTCCACCACGGCGTTGAGGCGGGGATTGACGGCGGCCATCGCGTCCTGGGCCGCGGAGGCGAGTTCGGCTGCGGTGACCTCTCCCCGTGCGACGAGTTCGGCCAGGCCCACGGCGTCGTACCGGGTGTATTCGTGCAGTTCCAAGATGCTCAGCCTCACGGTTCGCGGCGGTCGTTTCCGATCGGTCCCATGCGATACCGATCGGTATCGTTCGGGGTTGGTCGGTAACGTAGCATGGGCCGGGAGAGGCCGGTGACGGCCATGAAGTGAGGCGGAGATGGCGAGCAGTCCCCCAAGGCCCGGCAGGGACACGCGAGTGCCCCGCCTGCCCCCGCGCGAGCGCATCCTCGACGCCGCCGAGGAACTCTTCCTGCGCGAGGGCATCAGGGCCGTCGGGGTCCAGGCCATCGCCGAGCAGGCGAAGACCACCAAGATGGCCTTGTACCGGCACTTCGCCACCAAGGACGCCCTGATCGAGGAGTGGCTGAGGATCGTCGCGGCCGGCTATTCGGCCGCCTTCGACGGCGCGGAGCACGAGCACCCCGGCGACGGTCGGGCCCAGGTCCTCGCGGTGGCGCGGTTCATCGCCGGGGGGCTGCCCGACATCGCGCTGCGGGGCTGCCCCTTCGTCAACTCGATCGCGGGCCTGCCCGACCGGGGACACCCGGCCCGCCGGCTGATCGAGGACCACAAGGCCACCCAGCTCCGCCGGCTCACGGACATGTGCGAGAGCGCCGGCGTGCGGGCTCCCGACGGGGCCGCCGCAGAGATCACCTTCCTCATGGAGGGCGCTCAGGTCAGCGCCCAGAACGGGAGCGTCGACCGCGTCGGCGAGCGGCTCCTCGCCGCGGTCGAGGCCGTCCTGGACCGCGGCGGGGCGGTCGGCGGGCGCTGAGACGCCCGTGGCCGCGGGTGGCCGTCAGTACGAGTGGTCGACCGTGACGTCGGCCGACAGCCGCAGCGCGGCTTCGGCCGGCGCCCCCCGCAGCCCCAGCAGCGTGAGGGTGAGGGCGTCGATCACGGTGAGGTGGGCCAGCCGGCTGGCCACGGTCTCGAGTCCGAACACCAGGTCCTGACCGCCCGCGACCAGCGTGCAGTCGCTGGTCTCGCTCAGCGGCGAGCGGGCGTAGCTCGTGAGGGCGACGACCCGGGCCCCGGCCCGCCGCGCACCCCGGGCGGCGTCCACGGTGCTGCGCGTGGCTCCCGTGTGGCTGATGGCCAGGCAGGCGTCGGCGGACGTCAGCTGCGAGGCGGCCAGCTGCGCCGTCAGCGGGTCGGCCGGCGCGTCGACCGCGCAGCCCAGCGCGCGCAGCCGGTACGCGGTGTCCAGCGCGACCGCGCCGGACAGTCCCGCGCCGACCACCAGGACCCGGGTGGCCCCGTCGACCAGTCCGGCCGCCGAGCGCAGCCGCTCCGGCGTCACCGTCGCCGCCACTGCGTCCAGCGCCTCCCGGGCGGCCCGGACGGTGTCGGCCAGGGCGCGGGCGGCCGGGTCCCGGTCCCGGGAGGGCTCCTGGGCGGGCGCCTGCCGGGCGGCGGCGATCTTCAGCTCCTGGTACCCGCGGAAACCCAGTCGCTGGCAGGCCCGGACGACCGTCGAGGAAGCGGTGCCGGCCAGCGCCGCGACATCGCTGACGCTCAGGTGCACCAACTCCGCACCCTGGTCCAGGACGACCTGCGCCACGCGCGCCTCGGTCTCCCGCAACTCGGACAGGTGGGCCCGGACGTGAGCGGCGAGCCCACCCCGCACTGTGGAATCGATTTCCATGGAGCTACGCTATCAAGGAATTCCATTCCACAGTCAGTCGTGGGGAGCGAACGTGCCCGCAAATCTGCCGTCCCTGACGGGCGCGGCCGCCGTGCCCGCCGTCGTCCTCGCCTCGGCGGTGCTGCACGCCGTCTGGAACGGCCTCACGCACGGCCTGCGCGACAAACTGGCCGGCTTCACCCTCATCAGCCTGGCCTCCGCCGGCTGCGGGGCCGTCCTCGTCTGCCTCGCCCCGCCGCCCGCCCCGGCGGCCTGGCCGTACATCGCCGCATCGGCCGCACTGCAGGTCGCGTACCAGCTCCTGCTCCTGCGCGCCTACCAGCTCGGCGACTTCGGCCAGATGTACCCCACCGCCCGGGGCACCTCACCCGTCGTGGTGGCCCTGGTCTCCACGACCCTCCTCGGCCACTCCCTGGCCGGCGGCCAGGCCCTAGGCATCGCGGTGGTCTCCTGCGGCCTGGCCGGCCTCGCCCTCGCCGACGGGATCCCCGGCCGCGCCCAACTGCCCGCGCTGGCCGCCGCGGTCGGCACCGGTGTGATGATCGCCTCCTACACGCTGGTCGACGGCAGCGGCGTCCGCGTCTCCGGCAGCGTCTTCGGCTACATCGCCTGGCTCTTCCTCTGCCAGGGCCTCGTCCTCCCGCTGATCGCCCGGGCCCGCCGGGGTCCGGCCCTGCTCACCGCGCTGCGCCCGCTGTGCGGCCGCGGCCTGGCCGGCGGACTGCTCTCGCTGCTGGCGTACGGGCTCGTCGTATGGGCGCAGTCCCGCGGCGACCTCGCCACGATCGCCGCCCTGCGGGAGACCAGCATCGTCTTCGGCGCCCTGATCGGGGCGGTCGTGTTCCGCGAACGCCTCGGCCACCGGCGCCTCACCGCCAGCGCCACCGTCCTGGCGGGCATCGCGGTCCTCCAGCTCACCGGCGGCGCGTGAGGGCGTGCGGCGAGGGGGCGGGCGCAGCCGCGATCGGGACGGCGGGGCGTGCGGTCAGCTCGGCGCGCGGTCAGCGGGGCGCGCGGTCAGCCGGGCGTGCGGTCAGCCGGGCGTGCGGTCAGCGGGGCCCTTGGTGGGCACGGGATTCGGCGGTGGCCTTCAGGTCGTTCAGCCACGCTTCGAGCCCCCGGCGGAGGATGGCGGTCGCGGCGGGGACGTCCGCGTCGACCTGAGGGCCGGTGTGGGTCTCCTCGGTGGTCACCCTGACACCGCGCGGCGTCCCGGTGAAGTTCCATACGTGGACGCCGTCGATGTGCAGCCCCTCGCCGATCGCGGGGCCGGTCCAGCGGATGCACGAGTGACGCCGGAGCTGTTCGACGGTCGAGGTGATCTCCAGGCTGGTGGCCGGAGCCGGATGGGGAGGCACCGGGGTCGTCCAGCGGAAGACCGAACCACGGCGGAGGGGGCCGTGGTCGAGCCGTTCCGCGCTCGTCACGGGAGTCTGCCAGGCCGGCCACCCCTCGATGTCGGTCTGCACCTTCCACACCGTGCTCAGCGGCGCGTCGACGAGGATCTCGGCCCGGTGCCGGACCCGGGCGCGGGGATCGACGCCGACTCCGCCGCAGGTGAGGGACCGGGCGGGACCGGGGCTCCGGGGGGCCGCTGCGGCGGGTGATGCGGTGGCGCCGAGGAGGCCGATGACGAGCGGGACGGTGAACAGGGCCGCGCGGGCGCCGGTGCGGCGGATGCCGGGCATGGGCTTCTCCTTCGATGTTCGACGGGCGTACGCGAACACACCGAGCGGCAGACGCTCAAGCGACCGTTAGATGCTATAACTCATTCGACGCGATAGGCAATAGGCTCCGTTAAACCCTCTAACAAGCCGCCCGGCCTTGCCCGCCGCTCGGCGCGACACTCCGGCCGACCGCTTGACCGGGAGACTGATTAGGCACCATATTACTTTCGTGACCCAGCATTCCGGGGCCGGCCCGACCGCCCCCACCCTCGACCAGGTCCGCCGCCAGATCGCCCGCTACGGACTGACGGCAGACCCTCAGGCGATCCTGGTCGCCACGCGGCTCATGGCGGCCGGCGCCCGGGTCGGCCAGGCCGGCGAGACGCACTTCGGCCGCTTCGGCCTCTCCACCGGCCGCTACCGCCTGCTGGCCGATCTGGAGGACCACGGCGGCGAGAAGTCGCCCTCGCAGCTCGCGGCGAGCCTCGGCGTCTCCCGCGCGACCGTGACGGGCCTGGTCGACGGCCTGGCGCGGGAAGGCCTGGTGGCACGCAGGCCGTCCACCGAGGACGGGCGCGGCAACGTGGTGATCCTCACCGCGCGCGGCGCCGACAAGCTGCGCGAGCTGGCGCCGGAACACTTCACCCGGATGCAGGGGCTGGTCGGCGGACTCTCCCCCGAGGAACGGACCACCTTCCTCGACCTGTTGGCGCGGGTGGTCGAGGGGATCGACGCCCTCACCGACGACTGACCCCGTCCAGGCGGGCCACCCCATGGCCCGCCTCCCCTACGCCCTAATAGTTAGGCACCTAATCAATGACTCGAAGAGGATCATCCATGCGCAAGAAGGATCCCGGCGCGTCCGGAGCTCCCCCGCCCTTCGTCCTGTGGCGGGACGTCCTGACCGCCTACGCCATGCCTGCCGTCATGGCCGGTCTCGGCGGGGCGGTCACCCGCCAGCCGCAGCTGGTGGTGGCGGCGCTCACCACCATCGGCGGCACCTCCGCACTGGTGACCGCCGCCCTCGGTGCCGCACTGCGACGCCGCCCCGTGCGCACCCGGATCCCGCGCGGGCTCGCGGCCGTCGCCACGGGCCTCGCCGCCACCGGGCTCGGCCTGGTGGCCGGCCTCGCCGCCGCCCGCTGGCTGCCGCAGGTCCCGGGCCTCGCCGACAGCCCGTGGCCGCGCCGGCTGCCGCTCGACCTGTCGGTCTCCTCGGCGATCGCGGCCACCGTCACCACATGGCGCGGGCGCGCCGGCCGCCCCGCCCGCGCACCGGAGCACCGGCTCCCCACCGCACCCCGACCCGAAGGACGGACCTCGTGATCGTCATCATGGGCGCCGGTGGGGGCGCCGGCGGCGCCACCCGGCGCAGCCTCGCCGCCCG
>NZ_JBHYVA010000015.1:13440-31747 GCF_042750055.1 Streptomyces sp. NPDC059456 | reverse complement strand
GGGCTGGAGCGGTCGTGTGGGGAGCCGGCCGGCTCGCTGTCCACACTGGGCCCCTGCCGGAGCGGGACTCCAAGTTGCGACATGGCGTCAAAGCGCGTGCAAAACATGGCTGTTCACGGCATGCCCGAGTGGACGACTGGGGATGACCCTGCGATGAACGGCGACACGGGGGATGAGCGGCCCGACTCGAAGGCGGGTGCGCGGAGTCCCAAGAAGCTTGCGCGGGCGCGGGTGGGATGGCCGCCCGCCCTGCGAGAGTTGAAAGATCTTCTGTACACGGCGTACACGGAGGCGGGCAGCCCCAGTCTGGATGCGATGACCGCCGCCATCGCCGGGGATGACGGCCTGGCGGGGGCTCCGCGCAGGGACACCGTCCGCCGCATCATCAGCGACCCGGGGCTGCCGCCCAACCAGGCGGACGTCGTATCCGTCGCGCGCGTGCTGGCCCGGTACGCCCGCTGGGACGGGGACGACTTGGCACGGCGGGTGCTCGAACGGTGGGTCCGAGCCCGGATGGCCACCAGGGTGGGCCGTCCGATCACCGACTTCGCCAACGACGACCGGCTCGTTCTGCATGATCTGCACGTCCACACGGCCTTCGAGAGCGCGGACGCCGGGGCGCTCGGGGCTTTGCCGGGCTATGCGCGGCGCGCACACGATGATCAGCTGGCCGAGGTGGTGGCCGCAGCCAAGGCCGGAAGCAGCCGCATTGCGGTCCTGGTCGGGGGATCCTCCACCGGGAAGACCCGCGCGCTGTGGGAGGCGGCGCGGACTCTCCCGGAAGGGTGGCGGCTGTGGCACCCCTTCACCCGGACGCGACAGGGCGTCACCTCGGACATGTTCGAGGACATCGCCCCACGCACCGTGATATGGCTGAACGAGGCTCAGATCTACCTTTCAGCGCCTACGCAGGGTGAACAGATCGCTGCGCAGCTGTGCAGTCTCACGGGCGATTCTTCGCGCGGCCCCGTGCTGGTCCTCGCCACGCTCTGGCCGGACCACTGGAACACCCTGACCAACCGGTCCGGTCCGGACGACGAGCACAGTCAGGCCCGTGCCCTTCTGGAGAGCCACAACATCAAGGTTCCGGAGGCCTTCACCTCGGACGAAGTGATCGTCCTCACCGGCGCCGGCGCCGTGGATCCCCGGGTTCTGGAGGCAGCCCGTCGCGCCGAGGACGGTCAGATCACCCAGTACCTGGCCGGGGTACCGGTGTTGATGGATCGCTACGAGAACGCGCCGCCGGCCGCGCGGGCACTGATCGATGCCGCCATGGACGCGCGTCGGCTCGGCGCGGGTCCCCGCATCCCGCTGAACTGGCTGGCCGAAGCCGCCCCCGGCTACCTCAGCGGGGCCCAATGGAACGCCACCGGCGACTGCTGGCTCGAGGAAGCCCTCGCCTACGCCACGACCCCGTGCAAGGGAATCCCCGGCATCCTCATCCCCGTCAAATCCGGTACCACCCCCAACCAACGCCCCGCCAAGACGAGCCCTGCGGACGGCGACCGGGACAGCCAGGGGCGGCATTACCAGCTGGCCGACTACCTTGACCAGTACGGACGCCGTCGCCGCACCGAGACCGTCCCACCGGTCGCTTTCTGGATGGCAGCTGCCCGCCACGCTCATCCCGCCGACCTCGCCGCCCTCGGTGACGCTGCCTGGGACCGTGGCCTGTACCGCGACGCAGCACAACTCCACAAGAACGCCGTGTCATATCGGGACGGCGAGGCCGCGGCTTCACTCGTACGACACCTGAGGCAGTTGGAGCCCGCCGACCCTCGTCCCGCCCAATGGGTGGCCGCCCATTCACCTGTCACCGACCCGTACGCGATCACAAGGATGATGCGGGTCCTGGCGGGAGTCCGGGCGGACGAGCAGGCCGCCGAACTGGCCACCCGCGCCGCCACCTTCTTCCCCCTCGACGATCCGGACGCAGTGGCTGTCCTGTTACGTGAGTTGGGCGGGGCCGGGGCCGGCGAGCAGACCGCCGCTCTGCTCGACCGCGACCCCGCCACCCAGGTCTGCCTCGACGATCCGGAGGCAGTGGCCACCCTCGTGAAGCTGCTGCGGGAGGCAGGAGCGAATGAGCAGGCCGGCGCCCTGGCCTCGCGCGCCGCCGCGCGCACGCCTCCCGACCGGCTGAACGTCGTGGCCGAACTACTGCAGGCACTGAACGAGGTCGGGGACCACGGGCAGGCCGCCGCCCTGGTTTCCCGTACCGTCAGCCACACCCCCCTGGATGACCCGATCAGGCTGGTGGCGTTGCTGCGGGCACTGCACGTGGGCGGGGCACACGAGCAGGCCGCCGAGCTGGCGTCCAGCGCGGTCAACAGCACACCCCTCGACAATGCGCATGTCGTGGCCAAGGTCCTGACGGCATTACGCGATGTGGAGGCACACGAACAAGCCGCCGCGCTGGCCTTCCGGGCCGCCACCCACACCCCCCTCGAAGACTCCTGGATCGTGGCCAGGTTGGTGGAGGTGCTGCTGGAGTGCGGGGAGCCCGAACAGGCCGTCGCGCTGGCATCCCGTGCGGTCAACGATGCTCCCCTCGACGACGCGAACGTGGTGGCAGGGCTCGTCAAGCTGCTACCGGCACTGCGCGAGGGCGGCGCGCATGCCCAGGCTGCCGAACTGGCTTCGCGAGCCGCCGCCCACACGTCCCTCGACGACTCGCATGTCGTGGGGGAGGTTGTGCGAGCGCTACGGGAAGGCGGGGCGCCCGAACAGGCCGCCGCGCTGGCTTTCCGGGCCGCCGCCCATACACCCCTCGACGATCCTTGCGCCCTGGACTGGCTACGGGTGGGACTTTTGTGCGGCGCCGGGGCAGATGAACAGATCGCCACTGAGGCTTCGCATGCCGCCGCCGCCGTCAGCCTCGACGATCCGGTTGCGGTGACCAAGCTGATGGGGCTGGTGGGGGAATTGCGGCAGGTCGGCGCACACGAGCAGGCCGCCGCCCTGGCCTTCCGGGCCGCCGCCTGCAGCCCGCTTGACGATCCGGACGCGATAGCAGGACTGCTACGGGAACTGCGGGAGGCCGGCGCACACGACCAGGCCACCGCCCTGCTCGACCGCGACCCCGCCACCCGTGTTCCTCTCGACGATCCGGACGCGGTGGCAGGACTGCTGCGGGAACTGCGCGAGGCCCATGCACATCAGCAGGCCACCGCTCTGCTCGCCCGCAGCCCGGCCACCCACACCCGTCTCGACAATCCCCGGGCGGTGGCCAGGCTGATAGGGCTGCTGCGTGAGCTGCGGGAATCCGGCGCCCGTGAACAGGCCGCCGCCCTTGCCGCCCGTGCCACCAGCCACACACCCCTCGACAACCCGTACGCCGCATCCCATCTCGTGGGGCTGGTGCAGGAGCTGACGGGGTTGCTGCGGGAACTGCGGGAGGCCGGAGCGCAGGAGGAGATGGCCGCCCTGGCGTCCTGCGTCGTCGACCACATCCCCCTGAGCGATCCGGCCGTGGTGGCAGAGCTGCTGCGCAGTCTGCGAGAGGTCGGTGCACACGAACAGATCGCCGCTCTGCTCGCCCGCCACCCCGCCACGCACGCGTGCGTCGACAACCCCCATGCGGCCGTCCAGTTGCTGAGAATCCTGCGGGAGGCCGGGGCACACGACCAGGCCGCCGTCTTCGCGTCCCGCATCGACTTCGCCCACACACCCCTCGACGACCCGTACGCCGTTGCCGCGTTGGTGAGGCTGCTGCGGGAGGCCGAAGCGCACGAGCAGATCACCGCTCTGCTCGCCCGCGACCCGGCCGCCTGTACACGCCTGGACCACCCGCATGCGGTGGTGGGACTGCTGAGGGAGCTGCGGCAGAGCGGTGCACACCAGCAGGCCGCCGCCCTTGCAGCCCGCGCCGCCGACGAGACGCCCCTCGGCAATCCGCGCACAGTGTCCAGCCTGCTCCAAGAGCTGCACGAGACCGGGGCACACGAACAGGCCGCCGCACTGGCCACCCGCGCCGCCAACCACACGCCCCTCGACAACCCCTACGCGGTGGACGGACTCTTCGTGCTGCTCAGGACGCTGCATCAGGCCGGAGCACACGGACAGGCCGCCGAACTGGCATCCCGCATCGCTGCCCACGCGCCCCTCGGCTACCCGGACGCCATGGCCGAACTGTTGCGGGAGCTACGGAAGGCCGGGGCGCACGACGAGGCCGCCACGATGGCGCAACGACTCGTCGCTTCAGGGCACTTCGAGGTGCTCGTGTACACGGATGACAACGCGGGGCGGTTCCGGTACGGGCGCGAACCGGACGGGAGAGCGGCAGCGCCGTGGGGATGGGAGGATCTTGAGTGATCGCCACGGCAAACGCCCGGTACCTCCGGGACCGCCGACCGGCGTGAACTGCCACGCCGGCATCTTCTACCGGGTGAGGGCACATGAGTGACGAATCATGGCTTTCGTTGGTCGTTCGGTTCGTGCGCACCAGCCCACTGCGTCGGCTGGCCAGATTCCTTCTCTGGGGTTGTGCCGGCTGGGGATTGGCCGGCGCCTATGCCGAGCTCACCGCGGGCGGCCCGTTGACGCTGACGCTCCTGGTGCTGTTCGGCGCGGCGGTCGGTGGGGTCGGCAGCCTGGCCTGCGGGATCGGCGGTGGCGCGGCGCTGCTGCTGGAGGGGGTTCCACCGACCGACGTCCTGTGGTGGTTCCTGCCCCTCGTGCTGGTGTTCGGCATCGTGCAGTTTTCGCTGATCGAAGCGGTCAGCAGTCGACGGACCGGTGAAGTCGTGCTCGCCCTCACCGGATACGGGCTGGACGAACCGGGACATCGCCTACCACGGCTGGTGGAGCGGCTCGCCCACGGCGCTCTCACGGTGCCCCTGGTGCTGTGGGCGCAGGAACCGGCCCTGTCGTCGCTGGTGATCCTGGGGCTGACCGCCGTCATGCACCAGCAGTTCCTCAAGGCCACACGCAGTCTGAGCCGCTATCGACGGATGGAGGTGCAGGTCTCCGCTCCCGCGTGGATCATCTGTGCGGCTCTGCTGGCGCTGGGCCCGGTGGGCGCGGTCATCGCGGCGCGAAGCCCGGAAGGGCTCTCCGGCGTCCTCGTCTACCTACTGGTGGCCGGGGCACTCAGTGGGGCTCTGACCGTCTGCATCCGGTTCTGCGAGCGGGCGTTCATCTCGGTCGTCGGTTCCCCGCAGATGCGGCACCGGACCGTGTTCAGCGCGGCCTACGGCTTCCTGCTGCTCCCGGCATGGCTCGGTGCACTGACCCTCACGGTCCGTCCCGGAACGGGCTCGGCGCAAACCCTGGGCCTCGCGGTCGCGCTGCACCTGCTGTTCCTGGCCCTTTTCATGAAGCGGCCCTGCGTGTGGCTGCACCGGCTCGACGCTTCGCTGTTCATGCGGTACACGAATCAGGGTGACGAGGAGTGGCTGCACAAGACGTGGCGCTACGACGCCACGCACGGTCGCACGGCCGGGCCCGATCTCACTCTCGTCAACGTGCTCAACGAATCCGCCGCGCGTATCTCCCAGGGCACGTTCATCCCTCCCCCGCCCGAGCACTGGAGGGGCTTCCTGGACGGCAAGGTGCGGCCTGTGGAGTTGTCGGTCCACTGGAGCGACAAAGCGGTGCGGCTGCTCAACCTGACCACACCTGCGAAGGACGCCGCACGCGAGGTCCGCCTGGAGCACCGGGCCTGCCGCATCAGCTGCCTGACCACGGTCGGATACACGTACCTGTTGCACGGCTACCCCGAGGACGGGCAGCGGGCCCTGCTGGACGCCGCCGAGCTGTGCCGGAGGGCCGGACTGCCGAACATCCGTGTCCAGATCGCCAAAGACGCCTGGCTCGCCGGCCTCGACATCGACCCCGGCGGTCTCGAACCGCTCGAGGACGCCCTGCTGAGCCCGCGCGTCGTTCCCGCGCTGCGTGCGCGGATGACGATCGAGGTGGGCAGCCTGCTCTACGTGCGCAAGGATCCGCGGCTCGATGCCTTCGTGGACCGGATGAGCCGCGTCCCGTTCCATCCGGAGAGTGCCGGAGCCGAGAAGGTTCAGCAACTGCGCCACATGGTCACCATCACTGCGGCCGGGGTCGGAGGGCGCTTCCTGGCCCCTCCGGACGACCTGGACGTGTTCACCCGGGGCGTCGAAATGATCCGGGAGCAGGTGTCGGGCAATGCGCGGATCCGTGTGTTCGTGAGCGGTGTGCTCAACGGAATGCTCGACGTTCCCGGCAGACGAGCGATTCGGGCGGGAGTGGCGCAGCTCGGTTCCGGCGCCCCGGAACGCGGCGCGGAAATCCTGTACCGCACGGCGCACAAGCTTGTCCGGCGGGGGCTGGGGGCCGTGGCGGCCGAACTGCTGGAGCTGAGCGGCGAGGTGTTCGCCCGTACCGATCCACGCCGCGCCCTGGCCTGTCTGGAGCAGGCCGTCGCGCTCAGGGACGACGGCCGCACCAACGTGCTGAGCGCAGAAGCGCGAATCGCCTACGCGAGGACCACGGAACCGTTGTACGAGGACGTGGTGGGACTGCTGGTCGACGGGGCGGCCGATCAGGTGAAGGCGTTCGACCTGGTGGAGCGGGCCCGGTCGCGGGACCTGGTCAATCTGCTCGGAGAGCGGATACCCCGGCCCGAGCTCGACGGGCTGACCGACGTCGTGGCCGCGATGCTCCGGGTGGAGAACGCGGCCGAAGAGGTCGAGCGCAGCAGGGCCCGCATCGGTCAGGCGTACCTGGCTCCGCACCGGTACGGCGTCACGCCCTCGCACGACGAGGGCGGCTGGTCGCCGGGTCTGAGATGGGCGGAGGCCGTGGACGCGGCGACTTTGGCGCAGCATCACCTCTTCGAGACGATGGAGGGTCTGGAGGGGGCCGGTCTGGACGAGGACGCGGTGGACCTGGTGTGGCTGCTCGGCAGGGAGGCGGTGGCCGAGCGGAGCCTGCGCGTCGAGGCGCGGCGCATGCGGGTGGCGGTCGACAAAGCCGGGCCGCAGAGGGCCCGGCGCCTCGCCCGTGACCGGCAGCTGGCCGCGTGGGACACGTTGGCCGACCACGGCGGGCGCGCGGCCGAGTACGTGGCGCTGCGTCGGGGCACGCCCATCACCTTCGCTGAGGTGCGGACACTCCTTGCCGAGGCGGGGTCAGCCGGGCAGGGCGCGAAGGGGTCCGCTCCCGGTGAGGAGGTCGGCGGCGCGGGCCCGGACGACCGCGACGATCACGGAGTCGCCCCGGAAGTCCAGGACCAGCACGTCGGGGACGATCGTGCCGGCTGACACGATGACGGTGACCTTGTCCCCGCGCCGGACGGTGTCCGCGAGCAGGTGCGCCTCGGTGAGCTGGATCGGCAGGACCGTCCTGCCGTCGAGTGCCCCGTCGGCGATCCGGGGGCCGAGCAGGTCGGTGTCGACGGCCTGCCCGGAGGCCAGGGGGCGCAGCGGGTAGCGGCCGACGATGTCGCCGGCGTGGTCGCCGTGCAGATCGGCGGGGGTCAGGGGTCGGTAGGGCAGGACGGACCGCTGGGCGATCGTCGGCTCCGTCCAGGCGTGAGCGGCAGCCGTGCCGCCGCCGAGCAGCAGTCCCAGGACCACGATGACCAGGGGCCACCGCCTCGTGGAGGCCGCTGACGGCCTGCCACTGCGGCCTCCGCTCTCCCTGGAATCGTCCTGGGGGGAGTCGTGTTGGTGCTCCGCGCGGTCCGGCTGTGGCGGGGGCGGCCGCAGCGGCGGAAGCTCGGACCCCGGGGCCGCGTGGTCCAGGAGGGCGGACTCGTCGGAATGCACTGCGCCTCTGACCCACAGTCGGTCAAGGGCTTGCCACAAGGCGGGTTCGTCCTCGTGGTGGGAGGGACGGCGCAGACCCATGGCCTCCACCAGCGACCACCGGTAGACGTCGAAGGCCGTCCGCAGCAGCCGACCGTACGCCTCGGCCGCGCCGATGGCAGCGAGGTAGGCGAGCCATGCCACCAGGAATCCGCCCCACCAGCACAGGGCCACGGCGTACCAGGGCAGCAGCCAGGCCGCGATGCCGGTGCCCGCCAGCGCGAACGCCACCCCCAGGGCGCACACGGTCACGGCGAGTTCGAGCTCGCCGAGTGCTACGGCAAGAGTGTGCTGGAAGGCATCGGGGAGCGTCGGGTACAGCCGGGGCCACGCGATGACCGCCCGGATCGCGTACCGGTCGGCGCTGTACTGCTCCGCGCCGCGCATGACATTGCCGAACGTCGTGGGCAGCAGGAGCCGGCCGTCGCGGGGGTAGAGGTGCCAGCGGGGATCGTCGATGCGCAGCCCGCGATGGATCGCGGCCTGGCGCCGCCGGCCGTTCTCGGTGAATCCATGCGGAAGCCTCTGCCAGTAGCCCTCCAGCAGACGGACCAACGCCGTACGCTGCGCCGTGACGAGCTGGCTGATCAGGAGGGCCGCCACCAGCAGCACGCCCGCGAGTGCCAGCCGTGCCGAGCCGTCCAGGGCCGCCCACCACCGTACGCTCGCCGACCAGCCGACTCCCGCGACCACCAGTCCGCCGAGGGCGATGAGGAATCCGAGCACGGGGACGAACACGGCGCGCAGGGTGCGCTGTTCGAGGGCCCCGGCGGCCGCGTCGAGCACGCCCATCACGTGCCGCCACGGCGGGAGAGGGGCACCAGGCGATGGGCGCCCTTCTGGCAGGTGTACGTCTTCCCCCGGACGTAGTACTCGAACTCGTTGGCCTCCCCGCAGGCGGTGCACGTGATGCGGACCGGGTCAGGAAAGTCCGTCGGCCGTCCCAGCGGGTCCGAGTCCATCCCCAGCTGGGCTGCTGCCGTCTCCAGGAGACGGACGGCCTCCTCACGCAACGCGTCCACCGGCACCACACCCACCACGGTTCCCGCCCGCACCACCACCAACCCGGCCGCCCCGTCCAGCACGTCGAGGATGTCGGCCGAGGTGAGCAGTACGACGATGTCCAATCGGGCGGAGACCACGAGGACGGGCCCCCGGCCGTCGGGCCTGGTCAATGCGCACGGGATGCCCGCCCCGTCCAGCAGGACCACGGGACGGCTGCTGCGGTCCGGGACGTCCCCACTGCCCGGACTGCCCGGACCGCCCGGACTGCCCGGACCGATCAGGAAGTCGGAACCGTCCGGCTCCGTGTACGCGGTATCGAAGTCCGTGCTCATGAGGTCGGACATCGTGGGGCCGGAGGTCATCAGCACCAGTCTCCCGTCAGCACGAAGGGCGCCCAGTGGTACGGATCGGAAAAGGCGCTCTCCGTTCCCGAGCGCCGCTCGAGCACCGGCCGGGCGAGCCGCACCTGGGCGGCCTGGACCCGGGCGGCGGCGCGCAGACCGTCCGCCAGGCCACGGGTGGCGCACAGCTCGTCGTAGATCCGCAGAGCCGTTCCGACGTCACCGGCCCGGGCGAACAGCCGGGCCTCCTCCAGGAGGAACACCGTTTCGAGAGGAGAGCCCTCCCCCAGCGTGGACCCGATCGGGGTGCCTCTATTTCTGTACCCCCCCGCGGGGCCGCCGCGGCCCCCCCCCCGTCGACGTGGGTGAGCCCGCGCAGCCACGTCTGGGCACGGCGAAGTGACTCGGCCTTGCTGTTGCCTGCTCGCAGCTCCTCGTAGAAGCGGGTCAGCAGCAAGCCGGTGGACAGTTCGTCGACCCGCCACAACGACACCAGCGTGGACGCGGCCCCCGCGTACAGCAGGGCTCGGGTGAGCCCGATCAGTTCGTCGCCGGGACGCCGGTCGCTCAGGCCGCTCTCGCACGAGCCGAGCACGACCAGGTCCACCGCCAAGGACAGGCCGAGGACGTCCTCGGCCGTCAGCCTGCCATCGGCCAGTTCGACACCGGAACGCATCGGATCGACCGGCTCGAACACACCATGGGCGGTGAAGTGCAGGACGTCGGGCGACCCGTTTCCCGCCCGCAACCGCTCCAGCAGCCCCGCACGTGAAGCCTGCGCACCGACGAGCACCTCGGGCTCCGCGAACAGCCGACTCACCGCTGTTGCTTGAGTGTGTGCGAACGTCATCGGCGGATCGGAGGGAGGGGCGGCCACGACGAGCACCGACGAACGCGTCGCCTTCCGTTGGGACCAGCAGTACCGCAACACCGACGCGCTGGGTGTCAGCACGACGGGGTTCCGGTCGGCCAGTGGCGCGCCGTCGAGGGGAACGGCATGGAGAGGCAGCCGGTGCAGCGCGTCGTGCGGGACGAGGTAGACGACGTCGCCGGGTGCCGCCCACTCCTCGATCGGCCGTACCAGCGCCCGCAGTGCCTCTCCCGCGAGGTGGTCGGCCATGCGGAACCGTTTACCGCGCATGAGGGCGTAGAAGGCCTTGGCCGAAGCCCGTAACTCGGCTCGGGTCAGCCCGACGGTGAGGATCTCCGGTTTGTCCGCCTCGGGAACGATCCCGAAGATGCGGATGCCGTGCTCGGTGACGTAGTACTCAACCAGGATGACGCGAACGCTCTCGGCCGACACCCGACTCCCCCCACCTGCCGCCCCTCGACCTCCCTTACGAAGGGTAATCGGATACCCACGTTCGCGTAATGCGGACGGCGCAGCTTCCTGCCCGCTCTTGCCTGCCCTTCCCTGCTCCTGCCTGCGCTTGTCTGCCGCCGCTGCCGATCGCTTCCTGGTCGCCGGCTTGGGATGAGACCGGCCACTGGTGCCGGCGCCCCTCGTGGACCCCGGGCGTGTGTCGAGCCCGTAAACGGGAAGGCGCCCGGCGGGCCCGCGGATCGGCATGGAAACGACAGCCGTGCGACCGCACCTGACCGCTGCGGGACGGACCGTCGTCCGCGCGCCCCTGGCTCGGCCCATCCGGCGTCGGCCGCCACACAGCTTGGGCACCACGACCGATCGGAGAGCACCATGAAACGCATCGCCCCGGATCCCCACCATCTGCTGGGCATCTACCTCAATGACCATTTGGCCGGAGCAGGGGCCGGAATCTCCCTGCTCAAGCGGGTGGCGCGCGCCCACCGCGGATCCGACGCCGGGCCCCGGCTGGCCAGGCTCACCGAGGAAGTCACCGAAGACCGCGACAGCCTGCGCGAGGTCATGACCTCCCTCGGCGTTCCCGTGCACTACGCCCGCGCCCTGCTGGGCGTCGCCTCCGCACAGGCGGCCCGGCTGAAGGGAAACGGCAGGCTGCTCGCGCGTTCGCCCCTGAGCGACGTCCTCGAGCTGGAGGCGATCCGGGTCGGTGTAGAGGGCAAGAAGGAACTCTGGCGAACCCTGCACACCCTGGCCCGCACCGAACCCCGCTTGGACGCCGAGGCCATGGGCCGGCTGCTGGCACGTGCGGAACGCCAGGCCGGTGCACTGGAGGCCCTGCGGCTGACCGCCGTGGACCGCGCCCTGCGTGGCGGCTCCCCGCAGGTGGCCAACCCGCACCGCACCGGCCGCCGTGCGCCGAAGACGGGGTGGGCGTGATGAGAGTCGTGGTGACCGGAGCCACCGGCAACGCGGGCACCGGTGTGGTCCGCGCGCCGGCGCGCGATCCGGCGGTGTCCCGGGGGACGGGTACCGCCCGCCGCCTGCCGGGTCACGGGGTGGAGGGGGTGCGCTGGGAGGTCGCGGACGTCGACCCCGGCGGCAGTGACCTCGACACGCTGTTCCGGGGCGCCGACGCCGTGGTGCACCTGGCGTGGAAGTTCCATCCCACCCACGACCCGGTGGAGACGTGGCGGACGAACGTCCTCGGCTCGGTGCGCGTTTTCGAGGCCTGCGCGCGCAACGGAGTGCACACGTGGGTGCACGCCTCGTCCGTCGGGGCCTACTCGCCCGGTCCCGAGGACGGGCGGCCGGTGGACGAGTCCTGGCCCACGCACGGCTGGCCCGGGGAGGCCCGTACCCGGGAGAAGCCGTACCTGGAGCGGTATCTGGACGGCTTCCAGCCGGCGAATCCGCAGATGCGGGTGGTGCGGATGCGGCCGGGATTCCTCTCGCTGCCGAAGCACGCCCCCGCAGTCGGGCGATACCCCGCTCGCTCCCCCAGCGCGACGGACTGCCTCCCGGCCGCCCTGATCTTCCTTGCGGACGATCTGCTGCTCCGGAAGCCGCTGCGGCCCGAGCACCTCACGTCTCGGCTGCTCGGGCGCTGCGAGATCACCTGTGCCGGCATCACGACGGTCTGCTCGGCCCTCGTGCTGCACCGGTCAGTGCCCCGCGGGTGTCATGGGGCGTGTTGGCGCCCGGTTGCGGGTCCGGCAACCGCCGGCTACGGACAGTAGGGATGCGCCGTCGGCGTGTGCCTGGACGAGCGAGGGTGTGAGAGCGTGACGTTTCAGCATCCGGCGCGCAAGCGTCAGGACGGTCGGCGGGGTCGGTTCGAGGAGTTCGCGGAGCTGGCATCGAATTTCACCAGCTCACCCCTGTTCGCGGTGCTGTGCCTGTGCCTGGTGGGCGGGTTCATCGCGGTGCACGTGGCCGGGCTGTCGACGGAGTGGCAGGTGCTGGTCGGCGACTCGATGGCGGCGGTGACGCTGTTGCTGCTGGCGATGCTGAAGAACTCCGAGCGGCGGGCCGAGCACGCCATCCAGCGCAAGCTCGACGCGATCGCCCGGGCGATGCTGGAGCAACAGGACGGCGAGCGCGGGCAGGCCTACGAGGACCTGAAGGCGGCAGTCGGCATGGAGGAGCGCCTTTGACAGGGCCGTGGTGGCCGGCCTCCTTCCCTTCCGAACTTGCCGCAAGGGCAGTGCTCGTAGACGCCCGCCGCCTCTACAGCCGCCGGAGGGGCAACAAGGCGGGTCGGCCGCCGCGTGGACGGCGCAGGAAATCGAGCAGCGGCAGCTGAGGGACTACCGGTGGAATCCCCGGCCGGTGGGACGCCTCGGGCCGGTACGGGTGGGGCCGGCTCATCGCCGTGCAGCAATGGACGTGCGAACAGGCCCTCGGGGATCAGACCGGGCGGGTGATGTTGGGCACGCACGCAACAGCCGATACCGGCTCAGCTCGTGGCGTCCGTCAGGAAACCAATCCCAACCAATGCCCCGGCGTAGACCAACACCAGCAGCAGGCTGCAGAAGACCAGTAGCCACCCCGTCACGATGCCGAGCAGAGCCAGCCCGCGGTCGCGGCCGCCCAGGCGCTTGCCGCGGCGGCGGCCAAGATGCCCGGCCGGGATGGCTACAAGCCCGAAGACGAACATGGCAAGTGTGTAGTAGCTGCCGTACATCAGCCAGAACATCGGCGTCGCGAAGATGGCCACGATCAGGCCGACGCCCATGGCGGCCGACCACATACTGACCCGGGCCGGCTTGTTGCGCGCCTCCATCGTCGATGGGGCTGTCTGGTGAGAACTGCTGGTCACGATGGATCTCCCTGTCAGGCTCGGCACGCCACCCTACGGGAGAACGAATTGCCTTGGACTGCGGCTCCGTCAGCCCTCGCCGGCCGCTTGCCCCGCCGTCGGGCTCTGCCGGCTTCGCGCTCTGGGCAGGCGCCCCCTGGGGCCTGGGGCCCACTCGCCTCCGCCCCGAACGGTGTCCGGCTCCGACGGTTACACGGTGATCCGCCGGGCGTACACCTCGATCGCGGTCTTCATGCGGAGGTCGGCGAGCCCGCACACGAGCGTCGTGGCAGCCGGCCGGACCTCACCGAAGGTGCGAAGCAGCACCGCCAGCAACGCTCGAAGTCGTCCCGGTCCGGGAGCAGGTAGCGCACCCGCACCACGTCAGCGAAGGTGCACGTCGCTTCGGCCAAGGCGGCCTCGATGTTGTGCAGGCCCTGCTCGGCCTGCTCCACCACGTCCTCGGCCACGCGCTGTTCAGCCGAGAGCCCGGGCGCATCAGTCCCACGGCGGCGGGCCGGGAGCTCCTCCCCGCCGCTCGGCACGCCCTCAACGACCTCGCCGAGAACCTGACCGCAGCCCGAGAAATCGGCAGCGGCAGAACCGGCCACCCTGAGGATCGGCTTCGCCGCCCCCCTCGGCCTCCCCGGCTCCCCGGCCCCACAGCAGCCCCGAGCCGATCACCGCAGCCCAGAACTCACCGAGCAGGGCCGCGAGCCTCGCCGGGCCGTCAGAGCCCGGCGCCTCGCCGGGCCGTCAGAGCCCGGCGCCTCGCACGGACCCCCGGCGAGCCCGTCCAGGCGACACTCGGCCTCCGTACGCAGCGCCCGGCCCGACTCGGTCGCTGTCGCGGCGGCGTGGGGCTCCAGCAGGTCGCGCCCGACGAGGCGCTCCCGCGCGGCGGACCAGTCCGGCGCGCTCCACTGCCGGCTCTGGAAGGTCTCCCCCGGCGCCGCCCCGATTGCGGCGAACGACACAAGTGCCCCTACCAGATGGAGACCCGCGACAAGGAGACCCGCGACACGGCCGTCCCACGCCGTTCACGCAAGATCGTCGCCGCCGGCCAGGGCGCGCACCCACGTTCCCGCTGTTCAGCAAAGCGTGTCCTCGGTCGGGGCGCACGGTCAGACCAGGGCCGCCCCGGTGTCCGGCGAACACCCAGGTGAGTGGGCCAGTTCTCCGAGCACTTCGGCTCATCGGTAGTCTGCGTCACCATGATGCGCGCTTGGATCCTGCCGATGCTGCTTGTGCTCTGCGGCTCAGCCGTCGCAACCGGGCTGGTCTTCAAGGGGAGTCCCGGCACGGCCGCAGCGCTCCTGCCGGCCTTCCTGGTGCCCGCCGGCGTGAACTCACCCCTGATCTTCCCGAGGTCGATCAGTGCGCAGGAGGCACAACGCCGCAGCGCGGTCGACGGCCGGCCTGTCGTCTTCTGGCGGCCTGGCTGCAGTTACTGCATACGACTGCGCATCCGGCTCGGCCGCAATGCCCGCCGGCTGCACTGGGTCAACATCTGGCGCGACCCGACAGGGGCCGCAGCGGTGAGGGCGGCCAACGACGGCAACGAGACCGTGCCGACCGTCGTCGTGGCGGGCAAGCCACACACCAACCCCGACCCGGCATGGGTCCGCGAGCAGCTTTCACCTTCCCCATGATCAGAAACCACGCCCTACCGGAGAGGGGTCCACGGAGCCAAGCAGACAGACGGCGCCGGTCGCGGCGGACCAAGAGACAGGCCCTCGTCCCGGGAGGATCTCGGCCAATCCCTGCGATGCCCGGCGGCGGCCGGCTGGGGGCCGGTAGCTTCGCCGCCATGACGCCGCCCGTGTTCCACCGACGCCCGCCTGCTGCTCCTAGCTCCACCCCGCCGAAGGGGCGCCCTACATCGGCCCCCACACGCCCGGACAAGAACCCCCCGATGCCACCCAACCCGCCCCAGCCGCGCTAGGGAAGCCGGCTGCTGGGCGCGTGGACCGGCTCCCGTACGAGAACCTGCCCGGAAACCACCCGGCAGGCCGTGGCCGACCGTCCGGGCACAGGACGGTGGCGGCGTCCTGTGCCCGCTACAGGACTCCCCCGTACTGGGCCTCCGCGATCGCGGCGGCGCGCTGGTCGCGGAAGTTCGTCACGTAGGCGTCGTGCACCGCCGGGCTGTCGTACTTCAGCAGCGCCTCGTCGTTGCTGGTGAGGGCCATCCCCGTGTACGTGTGGCTGCCCGTGAAGACGAGCTTCTGGTCCTTCGCGCCCTTGTACGAGCCGTCGATGAGCAGGTACTTGGTGTGGCTCGCCGTTCCGGAGATCTCCGGGGCCGCCGGATCCTTCAGGTCGTCGTTGCCCAGGCGGTGGAGGGAGATCTTGCCCTTCGCGGTCGACCTCGTGAGCCAGTAGGCCGTCTCGCGGTGCGTGCCCTCCGCTTCGTAGTCGGCGAGCTTGCCGTAGACGACGTCGACGAAGCAGCCGGCGTTGGCCAGCTCCCAGAGCTTCTCCGCCACCTTCGGCCGGGAGATGTGACCGTTGGCGATACGGATCACGGTACGGCCGTCGGCGGTGCCATGACCGGTGGTGTTCCCGTAGCAGACCGGGGCGGAGGTGCCGTCGGGGTTCTTCACGGGGGTCTCGACCATGCTCAAGATGTTCTCGATGACGTCCGTCGAGGAACGCGGGAAGAAGTAGGCCTTGGCCGGCGGCGCCTCCACGTCGATCGCCAGGTCGCTGACCCGCCCGGAACCGTCCGGACGTGCCTGCGAGGCAGCCATCAGGTCGAAGTAGCGGGTGTAGCCGGCGTGCAGGAGCGCGTTGTCGGCAACGATCATGGCGTCGTTCCAGGCGGACTCGCGGTCCCAGGTGGTGAGGTTGCCCGAGGACTGCACCACGACGTCGTCGACGGGCTTGCCCTTGTCGGGCGCACCGCTGCCGGTGGTCCGGGAGAAGAGGAAGAACTTGTTGTGGTTGACGCCGCCCGTGCTCTTGGCCAGGCAGGGCTGGTTCGGGGCGCACACTTTGAACCAGGACGTTCCGTACGTGTGGCCTGCGGGCGCGGCCTCCTTGAAGGCCTCCTCGAGCTTCTTCTTGACTGCCGCACCGGAGCCGCCCATCCAGGCGTCGCTGATGCTGTCGTCGTCGACGAGGATCTGGACGTTCACGTTGCGCTTGTGGGCCGCCACGAGCTGATCGGCGAGCCAGCTCGATCCGAACAGGTACAGCGATATGCGGATGTCCGACCCGCTCTGGGCGCCGTTGACGAGGCGCCCCAGCTCGCTGAGGATCGCGCCCTGCTCGGCCGTCGCACCCCTGGGCTTGTTGAAGACGGGGCCGGTGGTCACGTAGGTCGCCGTGTCCTCGGCGGTGGCGGCCGGCGCGGCCGTCATGAGGAGGCCTCCGATGAGGAGCGCCGTGAGGATTTTCTTTCTGATCACGCCCGTCACCTTACGATCTTGACCGCGTTGACGGTGCTCCGGCTGTGTGCGCCTCGGCCGTGCGGCCGTCGGGCTCGGTGGCGATGTGATGGGGGCGCGAACGCAGACGCGCGCGGTGAAGTCGATGCGTCCTTGGGCGCTTTGAGGCGCTCGCGGATGTCCGGGGCGGCGCCCCCTGGTTCTGATCTCGCAGTCGCCGGCCTCGTACGAAGAGACCCCGACCAGCCTGGGGGGGGAGAGGCTGGCCGGGGTCGGCCCTGGCCCAGCCGGGGGGGATGGCCGGCCAGGGCGTACGGGGTGCGAGACGAACGTGGCAACGGATCTTGTGCCGCCACCGCGTCCGCCGAACCCCTGTCACCGTACTCCTCTCGATGCCACATCACCGTCTCGCCGCACCCGAGGGCTCCGGCATCGTCCCTGCAGGGCGTGGTGCGGGCCCATATCCACGCCGTGGACGGCACCGGGGACGGCCACTGTCCGGCCGCAGCATGGTTCGGCCACTCAACACGGCCCCGGCAGCTCGCCGAGTTCGCTGCCGCTGGGCTGGTTGGCCGGCTCGTCCAGGAGCGGGGCAGCAACAACGCCGCGCCCAGCGTCCGCTCTGACGTACCGGCAGAAGCCGGCCGGCGCAACGCCGCCAAGGGCACCCTCCCTGGCGTCTCCGCCCTGTTCCTCGCACGACCACCCCCGGCTCCGCCTCGGCTCCCGGGCGTTCCGGCTTCGCGGTTGGCCGGAGGATTCCGCTGCGCTGTGGACGTCCCGGCAGGTCGGCAAGCACCTGCGGCCGCGAGACCATCTCAATGAGCTGGACGATGGCGTAGACCATCGTGTAGACGATGGCAACGGCTTCATCGCTGACGAAGAAGGCCCGTCACGGTGTTCAGGCAGGTCAGGACTGCCCGGGTGTCCGGCGATCCGGCGGAACGTGGGCGGGGACGGGCGGCGGTCACCGGTTTGAAGGCCACATCGGGCTGAGCGGGCTTTGCTGCCGGCGCCGGCACTCGGGCGGAGAGAAGCGCCTGACCTGCATGAACTCATGGGGTTGGATCGATGGCCGGACCAGACGCATCGTCACGTTGCGTATCCACGGTGTCGCTTGGGATAACAAGAGCGTCACATACCTCCCCGCGCAGTGCCACGCGCTCGGGTTGCGGCCTTACGGTCCAGGAAGCGCATGAGGGGCCCGCTGCGGCCGATGTCCTGGACAGATGGCGACCACGGTGAACCCCTCTGCGCGCCCCAGTGCCCGATAGCAAGCAAGGAGGCTCCGTTGGAGCGTAAAACGTTCCCCGCCAGCAGCACCACACCACCGTGCGATGAGTGCACGAACCGTAACCTGCGGCGGGCCCGAGTGGCCGATACTGTCCGGCTCTTCGCGTTGGCCACATCAGTGATCCTCGCAGTGCTCGGAGTCGTCGTCGCCGTCGTGTCCGTCATCCAGGGCGACTCAGACCTGGCGAAGACGACCTGCACGATCGCCGGAGTGGGCGTTGCCGCTGCCGCAGCACTGCATCACACCGGCAGGAAGGCAGTGACTGCCAACTGAGACGCCGGCTCCGGCTGACCGTTGCCGTGCGGGTGGCCGGTTTGGTCAACAGGGGAAACGGGCGCCCCACCAGGCCGGGGGGTCGGGGGGGGTT